>CAZGHR010000056.1:5236-7960 GCA_964525545.1 uncultured Dechloromonas sp. | reverse complement strand
CACAACCTAGGGTCGAATCTATGACTAACTCTGTTGCCCAGATTGTTGATGATGTAATCCGCAGTCGCCGTTCCGTGCGTGCGTTTTTACCAACGCCCGTACCTAAGGCTGAGATTGAAGCAATTCTTGATGTGGCTTCTCGGGCGCCATCGGGCACAAATACCCAGCCCTGGCAGGTGTATGTTCTTACAGGTGCTCGTAAGCAGGCGTTATCAGACGAGATTGTGCGTACCTTCTACGATGCGGAGGCCATGGCCGAGCACCATGAAGAATATGACTATTACCCTGAGAAGTGGATAGATCCATTTCTAGCGCGGCGTCGCAAGATCGGCCTGGATCTTTATGGGTTGCTGGGATTGAAACGTGACAACCCAGAAGGCATGAAGGCGCAGCAAGCGCGTAACTATCAGTATTTTGATGCCCCGGTTGGCCTGGTGTTTACGATGGATCGGGTGATGGGGCGGGGTAGCCTGCTCGATTACGGCATGTTTATGGAAAACATCATGATTGCTGCGCGTGCCCATGGTCTGGATACCTGTGCGCAAGCAGCGTTCAATCAGTTCCATAAGATCATTGCACGTCACCTCGTTTTGCCGCCAGAGCAGAAAGTTATTTGTAGTATGGCCTTAGGCTATGCTGATCCGGATAAAATCGAGAACACGTTGCAGACCGAGCGTGTTCCGGTGTCTGAATTTGCCCACTTTTTAACGGATTGACGCTATGGCTTTCGTTCGTTTGAACCATTTGTTCAAGCAGCTTGTATTCGGTGCGTTGATTGCGGGTGCGCTGGCCGCATGTACGACACTGGATCGTAAAAACGCTGTGCCACAGGCGCTTACGACCGAGAGTTATATAGAGGGCATGCCTGGGGTGCGTTACAAGATCTGGTCTAGATCCGGGATTCAGGCCATGATCGACGATATCCGTAGAGGTCATGATAAGCCGTTTGCACTGATGGATCCGAATAATGCAAGTTACCTGGCGCTTTCTGGCGGCGGAGATAATGGTGCATTTGGTGCAGGGTTGTTAACCGGTTGGACAGAGCGGGGCGATCGCCCAGAGTTTAGGTTAGTGACGGGTGTTAGCACGGGTGCCATGATCGCGCCATTTGCGTTTCTTGGCTCGGATTACGACTATGTCCTTAAAAGAACATTTACCGACGTTGACCAGAAAGATATCTTCATCGAATTAGGGTTAACCGGTGCATTATTTGGCGATGCCTTTGCTGATACGTCACCTTTGTACAAGCTCATTTCAGAGTACGTTACGCCCGAGCTGCTGCAAAAAATTGCTTATGAATATACGGTACGTGATCGTTGGCTAGTGATAGCAACAACCAATCTGGATGCCGGTGTGCCCGTGATGTGGAACATGGGCAAACTGGCGACCTATGGTACGCCCGAATCTTTGCAACTTTTCAGAAAAATTCTGCTAGCTTCAGCGGCTATTCCCGGTGCTTTCCCGCCGGTTATGATTGATGTGATGGCTGAGGGAAAGCATTATCAGGAAATGCATGTGGATGGTGGTGCTACCTCTGAGTTGTTCCTCTATCCCTCGGCGTTAAGTGTTATGGGTTTGCAAGAAGGTATTGTGAGCCCTTTCAAGAATCGGCAGGCGTATATTATTCGCAATGCTCGTCTGGATTCGGAATGGCGCCAGACAGAGCGTAATACCCTTAGCATTATGGGTCGAGCCGTAGAACAACTCATTCAGTCTCAGGGTGGTGGTGATATCTACCGCACTTTTGTGGTGACTCAACGGGACGGTGTCGGCTTTAATCTGGCCTACATTGGCCCGGATTTTAAGACGCCCCATAAATCTGAATTTGATCGTCATTACATGAATTCATTGTTCAACTATGCAAGGGATCTTAGCCGTGCAGGTTACCCTTGGGCGCATAACCCGCCGGGCTTTAATTTGCCCGTCAACGAAGCAGTGAGCCTGCAGGTCAAACGCCAGCAACAAGCACTCAAGGCGTATCGCGCCAAGCAGAGCGCCAAACAAGCAGACCAATAATAAAAAAACCCTGCCAATTGCTTGGCAGGGTTAACCGGTTGGGGCCGGGGTGGGAATGTCTGGGTCTTACTGAATCTGCTGGATCCCTGCGAGCACCCAACCACCTTGGCCGGTTACTGGCTTGGTCAGGTGCCACATTTCATCAATGGCTACAGGTGCTGCATTGGCTTCTTCGCGCACCATGCCGGTAAAACGAACGCTAACCACATAGCGTTGCGCCTCTTCGGCCACTTCCAGAATCTCTGCATTGAGCGAGACGATGTCGGTTTTTTGCGGTGCGCCGTTACGCTGATCCAGATCCATACGAATTTCGGCAAACATTTCTGGCGACGTGAATTCACGGATATCGGCGAGGTCACCCGCATCATGTGCCGCTTGCAGGCGGATAAAGCCAACCTTTGCGTTGCGAATGAAGCCTTCCGTATCGAAGTTAGCAGGGATGTTGCTGGCTTGGCTCACGCTGCCGCCGCTCAGATCGTTGGCCTGATACATCGAGGCAGGGGCATTGTAGGGCGCGCCCGCACCGGCCATGGTGGCTTGCTGACCCGCTGCGCGTTTACGCAGGAAGAAACCAACGACAGCGATCACAGCAAAGGCAATCAGCGCAAACATCAGCATGTTGGCCAGTTCTTCCCCGAAGCCAAAGTGGCTTGCCAGAGCGGCCAGACCCAGGCCAGCAGCCAGACCGGCTAAAGGCCCCATCCAGGA
>CAZGHR010000056.1:1322-5136 GCA_964525545.1 uncultured Dechloromonas sp. | reverse complement strand
CTCAATTATTAGCGAATCCTTAAAAAACGATAGAAATGCGCTAAAAAAGTGCGTCCATCAGGCATACCCCGACTTGGCGCCTTCGGATATAATCACCGGTTTTGCAAGTCTAGCCTTTATTCATTAGGAACGAATTCAATGAGCACCACCGAAACCGTGCAGGAAGCGTCGCCACTGGAGCGCACAATCGAACTGACCGTTGCCGCTAAAGAAGTTGAAGCCGCAACCGATGCCCGCCTGGCGCGCATGGGCAAAACCCTGAAGATTGCCGGTTTCCGTCCGGGCAAAGTGCCAGCCAAGGTGGTTAAACAGCACCACGGCCTGCAGGCTCGTGAAGAAGCCCTGAATGAACTGGTTGGCCGTGCTTACGGTGAAGCCATTACCGCCCAGAAGCTGAAGGTTGCTGGTTACCCACGTATCGAGCCAAAGGGCGACGAAACAGGCGATACCCTGACCTTTGTAGCCACCTTTGAACTGTTCCCAGAATTTACGCTGGCCGACGTATCGTCGGCCGAAATCGAGCGCCCAGTGCATGAAGTGACTGCCGCTGATGTCGATAAGACCCTGGACATTCTGCGTAAGCAGCGCGTCCGTTACGAAAACGCTGACCGTGCCGCCCAGAAGGAAGACCGTGTTGTTATCGACTTCCTGGGTAAAAAAGACGGCGTTCCATTTGCTGGTGGCGAAGCCAAAGATTACCCAATGGTTGTAGGCAAGGGCACGTTGCTGCCTGAGTTTGAAGCTGCGATTGAAGGCTGCACTGCGGGTACTGCTAAGACCTTTGATCTGACCTTCCCGGCAGAATACGGTAACACCGAGCTGGCTGGCCAGACCGTTCAGTTTGATCTGAATGTGAAGCAGGTTCAGGGCCCGGTAATTCCTGAGCTGGACGAAGAGTTCGTTAAGGCCATGGGCGTTGAAAGCGGTAAAGCAGACGATCTGCGTGCCGAAGTAGAAAAGAACCTGAAGGGTGAAGTGAAGAAGCGCATTCACCAGCGCGTTCGCGAAGCTGTAATGGAAAAGCTGGACGAACTGAACCCGATCACTGTGCCTAAGGCCATGATCGAACAGGAAACCTATCGCCTGATGCAGAACACCCGCGAAGAAATGAAGCAGCGCGGCATGAAGGGCGACATTCCGATGCAGCCTGAGTGGTTTACCGATCGTGCGGCACCACGCGTGCGCATGGGCTTGATCCTGGCGCAACTGGTTGAGAATGAAAAGCTGGTTGCTACCGAAGATCAGATCAACGCCCGTATTGCTGAGATGGCAGAAACCTATCAGCATCCAGCTGAAGTGATCGAATGGTACAAGCAAGATCCACAGCGTCTGTCGGGTATTGAATCCGAAGTGCTGGAAGAAAACGTCGTGGCTTGGGTTCTGGCCCGCGCTAAAGTCACCGAAAAGGCCATCGATTTCGACGAAATCATGGGCCAGCAAGGCGTCTGATCCCTGTTTTAATTAACAGTTGATCGTAAAACCGGCCGGGTTCGCCCGGCCGGTTGCATTTCTGGCATGTGAAAGTGCGCTAAGTCATTGATTTCGTAAATTCACCCCCTAAATAGTGGGTTATTCGACGGAAAAAGTTGCCAGAAGTTGCTCAAACGCATGAAAAACTGCCGTATTTGCGGCATGATTACACTCAATATCCGTAATACCCCCTCAGGAGCACACATGTTTACCCATAACAGCCTCGTTAACACCTTGGTTCAGACCCAACCCGACCCACAAGCGATTGGTTTGGTGCCTATGGTCGTAGAACAGAGCGGTCGGGGAGAGCGTGCTTTTGATATCTATTCGCGCCTACTCAAGGAGCGCGTGGTGTTCCTGGTCGGTCCGGTGAATGACATGAGTGCCAACCTGGTGGTTGCGCAGCTCCTGTTCCTGGAAGCCGAGAACCCAGACAAAGACATTCACCTGTACATCAACTCACCGGGTGGTTCGGTGACTGCAGGCCTGTCGATCTACGACACCATGCAATTCATCAAACCGGATGTGTCGACCCTGTGCCTGGGTCAGGCGGCGTCGATGGGCGCCTTCCTACTCACAGCGGGCGCCAAGGGTAAGCGTTTCTCGCTGCCGAATTCGCGCGTCATGATTCACCAGCCACTGGGTGGTTTCCAGGGTCAGGCATCGGATATTGAAATCCACGCCAAGGAAATCCTCTCGCTGCGCGCCAAGCTGAACAACATGCTGGCAGAACATACCGGCCAGGATGTCGAGCGTATTGAGCGCGACACCGACCGAGATAACTTCATGTCGGCCGATGAAGCCGTGTCCTATGGCCTGATTGACAAAGTAATTGGTAACCGCAGCGCGACTGCGTAAGACTCGTAGCTGCCTGAGTATTAGAAAGATAAAAGATGACAAAAGACAAACAGAGCGACGCCAACAAGGATTCTGAAAAACCCTTGTACTGCTCCTTCTGCGGCAAAAGCCAGCATGAAGTTAAAAAACTGATCGCCGGCCCATCGGTATTCATTTGTGATGAATGTATCGAGCTGTGCGGCGACATCGTTCAGGATGAAGTGGAAGAAGCAGTCAAGGCAGCGAAAGATAGCCTACCGACACCACGTGAAATCCGCGAAACACTGGATGAGTATGTGATTGGCCAAGAGCCCGCTAAGAAGATTCTGGCCGTGGCTGTTTACAACCACTACAAGCGCCTGCGTCTGCCACAAGCTAAAGATGATGGTGTTGAGCTCTCTAAATCGAACATTCTACTGATTGGTCCAACGGGTTCGGGTAAGACACTGTTGGCTCAAACGCTGGCGCGTTTGCTGGATGTACCCTTTGTGATGGCTGATGCCACGACACTGACCGAAGCCGGTTACGTGGGTGAAGACGTAGAAAACATCATTCAGAAGCTCTTGCAGAAGTGCGACTACGATGTAGAGAAAGCACGTCAGGGTATCGTTTACATCGACGAAATCGATAAGATCTCGCGTAAGTCGGATAACCCCTCCATTACACGTGATGTATCGGGTGAAGGCGTGCAGCAGGCATTGCTTAAGCTGATCGAAGGTACCGTGGCATCGGTGCCGCCGCAGGGTGGCCGCAAACATCCGAACCAGGATTTTGTGCAGGTCGATACCACCAATATCCTGTTCATCTGCGGTGGCGCTTTTGAAGGCATCGATAAGGTGATTCGTAACCGTACGGAAAAAACCGGCATTGGTTTTGGTGCGGAAGTCACCGGCAAAGAAGAGAAGGCCATCACCACGCTGCTCAAATCAGTGGAGCCAGAAGATCTGATCAAGTACGGCTTGATTCCCGAGCTTATCGGTCGTCTGCCCGTAGTGGCTACGCTGGAAGAACTGAACGATGCTGCGCTGGTACGGATTCTGACCGAACCGAAAAACGCACTGACCAAGCAATACCAGAAGCTCTTCCAGATGGAAGGTGTTGATCTGGAATTCCGCCCAGAGGCACTCAAGGCCATCGCCAAGCGTGCGCTGGAACGTAAAACGGGTGCCCGCGGTCTGCGTTCGATTGTTGAAGCCACGTTGCTCGACACCATGTACGACCTGCCGGGCAGTACAGATATTGCCAAAGTAGTCGTTGAAGAAGCCGCCATTACCGGTGATAGCAAACCGCTTTATGTGTTGCAGGAAGGCGCCCAGGCGCAAGCCAGTTAATTTGATCCATCGGAACCGGGGTGAGAGACAGCTTGAAATGGGCGTCTTCACCCCCAACTGCGGCAAGGTATTCCATTGAGTGACCCTCAACCTGGGATTCCCCGAAAGAGAACAGAACCATAAAGGCCACAGTGATGACCGAACAAATCGAAAACCCTGAAGACCAGGAAGAGTCC
>CAZGHR010000056.1:0-1222 GCA_964525545.1 uncultured Dechloromonas sp. | reverse complement strand
GAAGTCGAAGCCATGCGCCGTGCGCTGGTGGCCCAGTTTGATCAGTACATCAAACTCAATAAAAAAATCCCGCCAGAAATTCTGTCGTCCATCTCCGGTATTGAAGATACCGGTCGCCTGTGCGACACCATTGCTGCGCATCTGCCGCTCAAGTTGGAGCAGAAGCAGGAAGTCCTGGAGCTCTTGGGTGTGCGTGAGCGTACCGAGCGGCTGCTCAGCCAGTTGGAATCCGAGATCGACATCCTGCAAGTAGAAAAGCGTATCCGTGGTCGCGTTAAGCGCCAGATGGAGAAGTCGCAGCGCGAGTACTACCTGAACGAACAGGTTAAAGCCATCCAGAAAGAACTGGGTGAAGGCGAAGAGGGCGCTGATCTCGAAGAGCTGGATAAGAAGATCAAAGCTGCCGGAATGAGCAAGGAAGCCTTGAAGAAGGCCGAGTCCGAACTCAAGAAACTAAAGCTGATGTCGCCGATGTCGGCTGAAGCTACCGTGGTGCGTAATTTCATTGATACGCTGGTTGGGCTGCCATGGAAGAAGAAAACCCGCGTCAGCAAAGACCTGGCCGGTGCTGAGAAGATCCTCAACCAGGATCACTTTGGTCTGGAGCGCGTTAAAGACCGCATCATCGAATATCTCGCCGTGCAACAGCGCGTCGATAAGGTGAAAGCGCCGATTCTCTGTCTGGTTGGACCACCGGGTGTGGGTAAAACCTCCCTGGGCCAATCCATCGCAAAAGCCACCAACCGCAAGTTTGTGCGTATGGCCTTGGGTGGTGTGCGTGATGAAGCCGAGATTCGCGGTCACCGCCGCACTTACATTGGTTCCATGCCGGGCAAGATTCTCACGAGCCTGACCAAGGTGGGGGTCCGCAATCCGCTCTTCTTGCTCGATGAAGTCGACAAGATGGGCCAGGATTTCCGTGGTGATCCGTCATCGGCCTTGCTGGAAGTGCTGGATCCGGAACAGAACCACACCTTCCAGGATCATTACGTTGAAGTCGATTTCGACTTGTCGGACGTAATGTTCGTGGCAACGGCTAACAGCCTGAATCTACCTGGCCCGCTCCTCGATCGTATGGAGATCATTCGCCTCTCGGGTTACACCGAAGACGAAAAGGTCAATATCGCCATGCGCTATCTGCTGCCTAAGCAGATCAAGAACAACGGCCTGAAGAAAACCGAAATCACCGTCAGTGAACCAGCGATTCGCGACATCGTGCGTT
>CAZGHR010000055.1:0-8272 GCA_964525545.1 uncultured Dechloromonas sp. | reverse complement strand
CCGCGAAGGTGGCCGTACCGTTGGCGCCGGCGTCGTCTCGAAAATCATCGAGTAACGATTTGTTGCCAGGGCCTGTCGCAAGCGGGTCGCAGTTGCCTGAGGCGCTCCGGAATATGGGGGCGCCTTAAGTGTTTTGCAGGGGTGTAGCTCAACTGGCAGAGCGTTGGTCTCCAAAACCAAAGGTTGGGGGTTCGATGCCCTCCGCCCCTGCCACTTTTAGCCATGGACTGTGTTAACAGTCCTGATTGTGTCTGATGGTCGATAAGATTAAATTTGTACTGGCAGTGCTTGCTGTTGCTGCCGGGATCGCCGGGTTCTACCTGCTGGCGCCAGATGCCTCGCTGCTGCGTGGTGCATCGGTGCTGGGTGGCCTCGTGGTTGCTGTCCTGCTGGTCTGGACAACGACCCAGGGTCGCCAGCTGGCAGCGTTTGTCCGCGAATCGACTTATGAGGCACGTAAAGTTGTCTGGCCGACCCGCAAGGAAACGCTGCAGACAACGGCGATGGTTTTTGTGTTCGTCCTGATCATGGCCATCTTTCTGTGGCTGACAGATAAAACCCTGGAGTGGGTCATGTATGACCTGATCCTGGGCTGGAAGAAATAATGAGCAAACGTTGGTACGTCGTACACGCCTATTCAGGCTTCGAAAAGAGCGTCATGCGTGCGCTTGCCGAGCGCATTCAGCGTGCGGGCATGCAGGATCTGTTTGGTCAGATTCTGGTGCCGGTTGAAGAAGTCGTGGAAATGCGCGGTGGTCAGAAGGCCATCTCCGAGCGCAAGTTTTTCCCGGGCTATGTCCTTGTTGAAATGGACATGAACGACGATACCTGGCACCTCATCAAGAGCACGCCTAAGGTTACCGGTTTTGTTGGCGGCACCGCCACCAAGCCAACACCGATTTCCCAGAAGGAAGTCGACAAGATCATGCAGCAGATGCAGGAAGGTGTTGAGAAACCCCGTCCGAAAATTCTGTTCGAAGTGGGCGAAATGGTTCGTGTCAAGGAAGGCCCGTTCACGGACTTCAATGGCAACGTCGAGGACGTCAACTACGACAAAAGCAAACTGCGTGTCTCGGTCAGCATTTTTGGCCGCTCGACACCGGTTGAACTGGATTTTGGTCAGGTCGAAAAAGCGTAATACGACACTGGCTTCGATTTAAGGGCGCCAACCCCGGCAGCATCGTTGGCAAAGAGGAGCGTTAGTAGTTGGCCAAGGTTGGCGAAAGCGCGTTAAAACTCACTTTAAGGAGCCTTTCATGGCAAAGAAGATCGTCGGCTATATCAAGCTGCAAATCCCCGCGGGTAAAGCAAACCCGTCGCCTCCTGTTGGTCCAGCACTGGGTCAACGCGGCCTGAACATCATGGAATTCTGTAAAGCCTTTAATGCGGCGACACAGGGCATGGAGCCTGGCCTACCAACACCGGTTGTTATCACGGCTTACGCAGATAAGTCTTTCACGTTCGTGATGAAGAGCCCACCGGCTACCATCCTGATCAAAAAGGCTGCCGGCATCCAGAAGGGTAGCCCACGTCCGCATACCGACAAAGTTGGCAAAATTACACGTGCCCAGGCCGAAGCCATCGTCAAGACCAAGCAGGCTGATCTAACAGCTGCTGATCTGGACGCTGCAGTGCGCACCATCGCTGGTAGCGCCCGTAGCATGGGTATCACCGTGGAGGGCCTCTAATATGGCAAAACTGACTAAGCGCCAAAAGGCCGTTCAAGGTAAGGTTGATCGCAACAAGCTGTATCCACTCGGCGAAGCGCTGACCATTGCCAAGGATCTGGCAACAGCAAAATTCGATGAGTCGATCGACGTTGCGCTGAACCTCGGCATTGATGCACGTAAATCGGATCAGGTTGTTCGTGGTTCGGTAGTGCTCCCAGCCGGTACAGGTAAGACCATGCGCGTTGCCGTGTTCGCCCAGGGCGACAAGGCAGAAGCGGCTACCGCAGCCGGCGCTGAAGTTGTTGGCTTCGAAGATCTGGCCGAGCAGGTTAAGGCCGGCAACATGGACTTCGACATCGTTATCGCTACCCCTGATGCAATGCGTATCGTGGGTCAGCTGGGTCAGATTCTCGGCCCACGTGGCCTGATGCCAAACCCGAAGGTGGGTACCGTTACTATGGACGTTGCTACGGCAGTTAAGAATGCCAAGGCTGGTCAGGTTCAGTACCGTACCGACAAGGGCGGCATCGTACACGCTACGATCGGTCGCGCCTCGTTTGGTGTTGATGCATTGGAACAGAACCTGCGCGCATTGGTTGATGCGCTGGTTAAGGCTCGTCCGGCTTCGGCCAAGGGTCAGTACCTGAAGAAGATCGCCGTTTCCAGCACCATGGGTCCTGGCGTTCACATCGATCAGGCATCGGTACAAGCATAAGTTTTAAAGAACTTTGGGCTGACTGCCCACCGCTTTCGGGTTGTGGGCAGTCAGATCGTCAAAGACCGCAGGTGCGTCACCACGTTTAATTGCTCTTCGGAGCATCCTGCGCAGATGGTGGTCCCAGAACAGGATTTTGCGGCAATGTCCGCGAGGCTCTGATTTCGGTCACCGTAATGGGGGTAACTGGTTCGCCGGTTACATGTTGACTTGAATGGAGAAAGACGAATGAGTCTGAATCTGAACGACAAAAAGGCAGTGGTTGCCGAGGTGTCGAGCCAAGTGGCTAAAGCGCAAAGCGTTGTACTCGCTGAGTACCGCGGCATCGAAGTGGGTGATCTCACCAAGCTGCGCGCCAAGGCACGTGAATCGGGTGTCTACCTGCGTGTTCTGAAGAACACCCTGGTACGTCGCGCGGTTGAAGGCACGCCTTTTGCAGACCTGTCGTCACACATGGTTGGCCCGCTGATCTACGGTATTGCCGAAGATCCGATCGCTGCCGCCAAGGTGCTGAACGACTTTGCCAAGTCGAACGACAAGCTGATTCTTAAGGCAGGTAGCTATGCCGGTGAAACCCTGGACGCCGCTGGCGTTAAGGCACTGGCAAGCATCCCGAGCCGCGAGGAACTGCTGGCCAAGCTGCTGGGCGTCATGATGGCACCGCTGACTGGCATGGCAATCAGCCTGGGCGCTCTGGCGAAAAAACGCGAAGAAGAAGGCGCTGCTGCATAAGCAGGCCGGTCACTTCCGAACCTTTTTTAACGATTAGAACTTACTGGAGTAACAATCATGGCAATTACCAAGGACGATATCCTGGACGCCGTTGCTAATCTGACCGTTCTCGAACTGAACGAGCTGGTTAAGGCATTTGAAGAGAAGTTTGGTGTGTCGGCTGCCGCTATGGCCGTCGCTGCCCCAGGCGCTGCTGCTGGTGGCGAAGCCGCTGGTGCTGAACAAACCGAATTCACCGTTATCCTGGCTGCTGCCGGCGATAAGAAGGTTGAAGTCATTAAGGTTGTTCGCGCAGCAACTGGTCTGGGCCTGAAGGAAGCTAAGGACGTCGTTGACGGCGCTCCAAAGCCAGTGAAGGAAGGCATCTCCAAGGCTGACGCTGAAGCCCTGAAGAAGCAACTGGAAGAAGCTGGCGCCAAGGTCGAAGTTAAGTAAGACCTTGTTGTCCGTGCACGTTAGGCTGGGGCTAGCGCCCCGGCCTTACGTGCTTTTGGCGTTTCTGCGGTGTGCGTTGCATAGCAACGAAAATCACAGGAACCAGCCGGCAAAGCCAAGCGTCCCGCAACCGGATGTTTGGCTTTGCCGACAGGCAGTACGAATTACCCATTACATGGCAGCAATGCCGTGACCCGATTGACTTAATGATTGATCTAGACCCGGAGCGATGATGACCTACTCATTTACCGAGAAAAAGCGCATTCGCAAAAGCTTTGCGAAGCGTGAAACGGTGCTCGAGGTACCTTACCTTCTGGCGACCCAGCTCGACTCCTTCCGTGATTTCCTGCAACAGGGAATCACGCCTGCCCAGCGTCGTCCGCAGGGCTTGCAAGCTGCGTTTTCGACGATTTTCCCGATCACCTCGCATTCGGGCAATGCCCGTCTGGAGTTCGTGAGCTATAACCTGGCCGAGCCAGCGTTTGACGTTCGCGAATGTCAGCAGCGCGGTCTCACTTTTGCTTCGGCACTGCGTGCCCGTGTTCGCCTCGTGATCCTGGATCGCGACACCGGCGAAATCAAGGAAGTTAAAGAACAGGAAGTCTACATGGGCGAAATTCCGCTCATGACCGACACCGGTTCGTTCGTCATTAACGGTACCGAACGCGTTATCGTTAGCCAGCTGCACCGTTCGCCAGGCGTGTTCTTCGAGCACGATCGCGGCAAAACACACTCGTCCGGCAAGCTGCTGTTCTCGGCCCGCGTGATTCCTTACCGCGGTTCGTGGGTTGATTTCGAATTCGATCCTAAAGACACGCTGTTCTTCCGCGTCGACCGTCGTCGCAAAATGCCAGTTACCACGCTGCTGCGCGCACTGGGTATGACCGATGAGGAAATCCTTGCCCGTTTTTACGAGTTCGATACCTTCAAACTGGGTAAGAACATCGAATTCGCACTGGTGCCAGAGCGTCTGCGTGGGGAAGTAGCCCGCTTCGACATCTGCGACAAGGCCGGTAAGGTTATCGTTCCTAAAGACAAGCGTATTACCGCCCGTCACATTCGTGAACTGGATGCCGCTGGTCTGAAGAGCATCGTTGTTCCAGAAGAATTCCTGGTAGAGCGCGTGCTCGCCAAGGACGTGATCAGCCCTGAAACCGGCGA
Source organism: uncultured Dechloromonas sp. (assembly GCA_964525545.1). GTDB lineage: Bacteria > Pseudomonadota > Gammaproteobacteria > Burkholderiales > Rhodocyclaceae > Fluviibacter. The sequence goes on along the minus strand of CAZGHR010000055.1, from coordinate 3,559 downwards.
GATCATTGCCAAAGCCAACGAAGAAATCGACGGCACGTTGTTGGCCAAGCTGGAAGAAGCCGGCGTTAAGAGCGTTGAGACACTGTACGTCAACGACCTCGATCGTGGCGCCTTTATCGCCAACACCCTGCGTGCTGACGAAACCCGAGATCGCACCGCTGCGCGCGTTGCCATCTACCGCATGATGCGTCCAGGTGAGCCGCCAACAGAAGAAGCCGTTGAGATTCTGTTCAATGGTCTGTTCTACTCGGACGATCGTTACGATCTGTCTTCGGTAGGCCGCATGAAGTTCAACCGTCGCATGGGCCGTTCGGACATTACCGAATCGAAGGTCATGATGACCAGCCTGCCAGCCAAGCTGGACGACGTCATTGCCTTCCTGGCAGAGCGCAATGGTGTTCGCGCATCGCTGGTGGCCGACCAATTGGCAGAAATGCAGTTTGGCGCACGTGCTGCCGCTGAAAATCTGACCGAAGCAGAAGCCAAGGAAGTAGCCGAGAAGCTGAACAAGCTGGGCGTGAAGACCGAAGTGCGCGATCAGCTGACGCTGTCGCCACGCGATCTGATCGATGCCATCGCTGTGCTGGTTGAACTGCGCAACGGTCGCGGTGAAATCGACGATATCGATCACCTGGGTAACCGCCGTGTTCGTTCCGTCGGTGAACTGGCCGAGAACCAGTTCCGTGCCGGTCTGGCCCGTGTTGAGCGCGCTGTCAAAGAGCGTTTGAACCAGGCTGAATCCGACAACCTGATGCCGCATGACCTGATCAACGCCAAGCCAATCTCGGCTGCGATCAAGGAATTCTTCGGCTCCAGCCAACTGTCGCAGTTTATGGACCAGACAAACCCGCTGTCGGAAATTACCCACAAGCGCCGTGTATCGGCTCTTGGCCCGGGTGGTCTGACCCGCGAGCGTGCTGGCTTCGAAGTGCGTGACGTACACCCAACCCACTATGGTCGTGTGTGCCCAATCGAAACGCCAGAAGGTCCGAACATTGGTCTGATCAACTCGCTGGCGCTGTATGCCCGCGTGAATGATTTCGGCTTCATCGAAACGCCGTACCGTAAAGTGGTTGATGGTCGCGTGACTTCGGAAATCAATTACCTGTCGGCGATCGAAGAAGGTCAATACGTTATCGCTCAGGCGAATGCCGGTATGGATGCCAAGGGCAACCTGACGGATGAACTGGTGACCTGTCGTCACAAGGGCGAAGCCCTGCTTGAGCCAGCAGCTCAGGTTCAGTACATGGACGTGGCACCATCGCAGATCGTTTCTGTGGCGGCCTCGCTCGTACCATTCCTTGAGCACGATGATGCGAACCGCGCACTGATGGGCGCCAACATGCAACGTCAGGCAGTGCCTTGTCTGAGTCCAGAAAAGCCAGTGGTTGGTACGGGTATCGAACGTACCGTGGCAGTTGACTCGGGTACGGCCATTGTTGCCCGCCGTGGTGGTGTGGTTGACTACGTGGATGCAGGTCGTATCGTGATTCGTGTTAACGATGACGAAGCACTGGCCGGTGAAGTCGGCGTCGACATCTACAACCTGGTTAAGTACACCCGTTCTAACCAGAACACCAACATCAACCAGCGTCCGATCGTACGCATGGGCGATAAGCTGGCCAAGGGCGACGTGGTTGCCGATGGCGCATCAACCGACCTCGGCGAACTCGCCCTGGGTCAGAACATGCTGATCGCGTTCATGCCTTGGAATGGCTACAACTACGAAGACTCGATCTTGATCTCCGAGCGCGTGGTTGCTGAAGACCGTTTCACCTCGGTGCATATCGAAGAGCTGACTGTGGTTGCTCGCGATACCAAGCTGGGACCTGAAGAAATCAGCCGCGATATTCCATCGCTGGGCGAATCGCAACTGTCACGTCTGGATGACTCCGGCATCGTTTACATCGGTGCTGAAGTTGAAGCCGGTGACGTGCTGGTCGGTAAGGTCACGCCGAAGGGCGAAACCCAACTGACGCCAGAAGAAAAACTGCTACGCGCCATTTTTGGTGAAAAAGCCTCTGACGTTAAAGACACCAGTCTGCGTGTGTCGTCAGGCATCGCTGGTACCGTTATTGACGTTCAGGTCTTCACCCGTGAAGGCATCGAGCGTGACAAGCGCGCCCAGTCGATCATCGATGATCAACTGCGTCACTACAAGCTGGATCTGGCTGACCAGTTGCGCATTGTTGAGCGCGATGCGTTCGAACGTGTGGCACGTCTGATCATTGGTAAGGTAGCCAATGGCGGTCCGAAGAAACTGGCCAAGGGCACCAAGATTGATCGTGCTTACCTGGATACAGTGGATCAGCACCAGTGGTTCGATATTCGCATGGCCGATGACGAAGTTGCTACGCAACTCGAAGCGCTGCGCGATGGTATTGAACAGACCCGTAAGGGCTTTGATGCCGCCTTTGAAGAAAAGCGCAAGAAGCTGACCCAAGGTGATGAACTGCCACCAGGCGTTCAGAAGATGGTCAAGGTCTACCTGGCTGTGAAGCGTCGCCTGCAACCAGGTGACAAGATGGCCGGTCGTCACGGTAACAAGGGTGTGGTCTCGCGCATTGTGCCGGTAGAAGATATGCCGCACATGGCTGATGGTCGTCCTGTGGATATCGTGCTGAACCCGCTGGGCGTGCCGTCACGGATGAACGTGGGTCAGGTGCTCGAAACACATCTGGGCTGGGCTGCTATGGGTCTGGGTCGTCGTATCGACGAAATGCTGCGTGCAGAACGCAACATCCAGGAAGTGCGCCAGCTGCTGGAAAAGATCTACAACCAGAGCGGTCGTATCGAAGACTTCAAGTCCATGACGGATGATGAAGTCATGAACCTGGCGCAGAACTTGCGCAAGGGCGTGCCGTTTGCCACACCAGTGTTTGATGGTGCTGCAGAAGCCGAATTGAACGCCATGCTGGAATTGGCTTACCCGGATCAGGTGGCTCGTGATCTGAAGCTGACCCCGACCCGTACACAGATCGAACTGTGTGATGGCCGCACGGGCGAAACTTTCGAGCGTCCTGTGACGGTGGGCTACATGCACATCCTGAAACTGCATCACCTTGTTGATGACAAGATGCATGCACGTTCGACCGGTCCGTACTCGCTCGTTACCCAGCAGCCGCTGGGTGGTAAGGCACAGTTCGGTGGTCAGCGCTTCGGTGAAATGGAAGTCTGGGCACTGGAAGCCTACGGCGCATCGCACGTTCTGCAGGAAATGCTCACCGTTAAGTCGGATGACGTTTCGGGCCGGACCAAGATGTACGAAAACATCGTCAAGGGCGATCACAAGATCGAAGCGGCTATGCCGGAATCGTTCAACGTGCTCGTCAAGGAAATCCGGTCGTTGGGTATCGACATCGACCTCGAGCGTAAGTGAGACAGCGTACGACATCGCAACACCGGCGATAACTTGCCAGCAGCGTCTGGCAAGTTATCAAAAGAATCTGGAATTACTCCGTCTGGGAGAAAAGCATGAAAGCATTACTGGATCTGTTTAAGCAGGTAGGACCGGAAGAAGAATTCGATGCGATCACCATCGGGCTGGCATCGCCCGAGA
>CAZGHR010000054.1:6594-8430 GCA_964525545.1 uncultured Dechloromonas sp. | reverse complement strand
AGCTTTAGAGCGCACAGCACTCAGATCCGAGCCTGCTTGTGGCTCGGTCAGATTCATCGTGCCAGTCCAGGTCCCTTCGACCATCTTCGGCAGATAGGTGTTTTTCAGTTCGTCAGAGCCGTGATGCGCAATCGCTTCGATCGCACCTGTAGTCAACATCGGGCACAGGGCAAACGAGATGCTGGCCGACTTCCACATTTCCTGCACCGCCGTCGACACGAGCGTCGGTAGCCCCTGGCCACCGAACTCTGTCGAGCACGGCATGGCGTTCCAGCCCGTTTCTACGAAAAGCTTGTAGGCATCTTTGTAGCCATCGGCCGCTGTGACTTCACCTTCTTTCCAGGTACAACCCTGGCGGTCGCCTATCGGGTTAATCGGATCAATCACTTCCGATGCGAACTTACCTGCCTCATCCATGATGGCTTCCACCAGGTCCGGCGAGCTTTCTTCATAACCGGGCAACTGGGTTACAGCCTCAAGACCTGCCAGTTCATTCAGCACAAACTGCATGTCGCGGACGGGGGCAATATAAGTACTCATCGTAAAACTCCGTAATACCTGAAAAGAATGATGTAGTCGTTGTGATTACAGCGACGATGTCAGTTGCGGCACGGCCTCAAAGAGGTCAGCCACCAAACCGTAATCGGCAACCTGGAAAATAGGCGCGTCTGGATCCTTATTGATGGCCACAATCACTTTTGAATCCTTCATGCCCGCCAAATGCTGGATCGCACCGGACATGCCCACAGCAATGTAGAGCTGTGGCGCCACAATCTTGCCCGTCTGTCCAACCTGGCAATCATTGGATACGAATCCGGCATCCACCGCCGCACGTGATGCACCAATCGCAGCGCCCAATTTGTCTGCCAGCGGCTCCATGATTGATTTAAAGTTCTCGCCACTGCCCAGACCGCGGCCACCGGATACGACCACTTTCGCCGCACCGAGTTCAGGACGCTCCGACTTGGTCAGCTCGCGACCCACCAGGTCCGATTTCTTACCGCTATCCGCCACAGCCGCGTTTTCAACAGCCGCGCTGCCGCCTTCCGCCACTGGGTCAAAGGCCGTCGAACGAACGGTAATAACCTTCTTGGCATCTGACGATACCACCGTAGCCAATGCATTGCCTGCGTAGATTGGACGGACAAAGGTATCTTCGCTCACGACACCCACAATGTCGGAAATCTGCGCCACATCGAGCAACGCGGCGACACGTGGCATCGTGTTCTTGCCATAACTGCTTGATGGGGCAAGAAGGTGGCTGTAGTTAGCTGCCAGCGATACCACCAGCTTGGCCAGCGGCTCGGCAGCCTGATCAGCATAGGCCGCATTGTCGACCACCAGTACACGCTTAACGCCCTGCAATGCAGCGACTTTAGCAGCAACATCGGCACAAGCTTCGCCAGCAATCAGCACATCGACATCGCCCGACAGTTTTGTCGCAGCGGCAATCGTATTAAGGGATGCCGCTTTCAGCGACTTATTATCGTGTTCAGCAAGAACCAAAACGGACATGATCTCTCCTTAAATCACTTTGGCTTCGTTGCGAAGCTTGTTGAGCAGATCGGCCACATCGGCCACCTTAACGCCACCCGCACGCTTTGGTGGCTCGCTCACCTTAATAGTCTTCAGACGTGGTTTTGTATCTACGCCCAGGCTATCCGCTGCGACAGTATCAAGCGGCTTTTTCTTGGCCTTCATGATGTTGGGCAGGGTCGCGTAGCGTGGTTCATTCAAACGCAGGTCAGTCGTCACAACGGCTGGCAAAGCCATCGCCAATGTTTCCAGTCCACCATCGATTTCGCGGGTCACGGTCACTTTGTCTCCAGCGATTTC
>CAZGHR010000054.1:0-6494 GCA_964525545.1 uncultured Dechloromonas sp. | reverse complement strand
TTTCCAGTCCACCATCGATTTCGCGGGTCACGGTCACTTTGTCTCCAGCGATTTCAACCTTGGAGGCAAATGTTGCCTGCGGCCAATCCATCAGCGCGGCCAGCATCTGTCCTGTCTGGTTAGAGTCATCATCAATCGCCTGCTTGCCGCAAATTACCAATGACGGCGTTTCCTTGTCACAAACTGCTTTGAGCAGCTTGGCCACTGCCAATGGTTGCAACTCATCATTGCTTTCAACCAGGATGCCGCGATCAGCGCCCATGGCCATAGCCGAGCGCAGCGTGTCCTGGCATGCGGCCGGACCGCACGATACGGCAACCACCTCTGTCACGACCCCTTTTTCTTTAAGGCGCACAGCTTCTTCAACCGCGATTTCATCGAACGGGTTCATCGACATCTTTACGTTGGCGAGATCGACATCAGTCTCATCAGCTTTTACACGTACCTTAACGTTGTAATCAATAACTCGTTTGACCGGTACCAGTACTTTCATAGCAACTCCTGGAGCACTTTGGTTATTCAATGGCAGACGCGGACTTGGCTAGATCGCGCAACCGGAATTTTTGAACTTTACCAGTGGATGTCTTCGGAATTTCGATGAAGACCACTTTTTTAGGCACTTTAAAGCGGGCCAAATGTTCGCGGCAGAATTCGATCACTTCTGCTTCGGTAGCCGTTGCGCCCGGACGAAGTTCGACATATGCACAAGGCACTTCTCCCCACTTATCGTCAGGCTTAGCAACGACCGCGGCAATATTTACAGCGGGATGACGGAATAACACCTCCTCCACTTCCAGTGAAGATATATTCTCACCGCCAGAGATGATCACGTCTTTGGAGCGATCCTTGATTTTTACGTATCCATCGCTGTGCACTACGGCCAGATCACCCGTATGGAACCACCCCCCCGCAAACGCTTCGGCTGTAGCCTCCGCATTCTTGAGATAGCCCTTCATCACCACGTTGCCACGGAACATAATTTCACCCACGGTCTCTCCATCCCAGGGCACTGGCAACATTGTTTCCGGATCCAGGACTGTCACCGCTTCCTGAAGGTGATAATTCACACCCTGACGACCGTTACGGCCCGCGCGGAACTCCAATGACAAAGAATCCCATTCTGGCTGTTTGGCGCACACCGAGGCAGGCCCATAAGTTTCTGTAAGACCGTACACATGGGTAATGTCAAACCCCATCTTTTCGCAGCCTTCAATGATGGCAGCCGGAGGCGCAGCACCAGCTATAAGGCCATTAACCTTGTGATTTAGCCCAACACGACAAGACTCTGGCGCATTAATCAGCATGCCGTAAACAATCGGTGCCCCACACATATGTGTAATGTTGTGTTCTTTTATGAGTTCAAAGATTTTTGCTGGATCGACTTTGCGCAGGCAGACGCTTACGCCCGCATTAACTGCCATGGTCCACGGGAAGCACCAGCCGTTACAGTGGAACATCGGCAGCGTCCACAGGTACACGGCGTGCGGTGGCATACCCCACGACACAACATTAGATACGGCATTCAGATAAGCACCGCGATGATGGTAAACGACCCCTTTAGGATTGCCGGTAGTGCCTGAAGTGTAGTTCAGTGCAATCGGATCCCACTCGTCTTCAGGCAGGCTCCAGTTGTAATTGGCATCACCCTCGGCAAGAAGCTTGTCGTAATCTAGCGTACCAACACGTTCCTGGCTTTCGTATTCCGAATCCATCACGTCAATGACCAGCGGCTTCTTGCCTGGCAGCAGATCCAGCGCGCCTTTTATGACTTTGGCGAATTCCGGATCGGTCAACAACACCTTAGCTTCGCCATGTTGCAACTGGAATGCAATTGCTTCCGCATCCAGACGGGTATTCAGCGTATTAACAACAGCGCCTGCCATGGGCACGGCGAAATGTGCTTCGTACATGGCTGCAATGTTAGGCAACATGCAGGCAACCGTATCGTTCTTGCCCACACCTAGCCGAGTCAGTGCCGACGCAAATCGCTTTACGCGTTCATAGGTTTCTGCCCACGTATATTGCTTGTTATCCTGAATAATCGAAACACGTTTCGGGTAAACCATGGCCGAACGGCGTAGAAAACTCAGCGGCGACAGTGATACATAGTTTGCCGGATTTTTATCCAGCCCCTGATCGTATATGGATCCCACGGCCTATCTCCTTTTATGTTTCCAGAATGTCTCTTTGTTTATTTTTTTGCCGTATTCCCGGCTATAACAACAGAATGACAAAGTTTTGTAACTGGAGGCTTACAGAAATGTAACGAATGTTTTCAAAGGCGCCGGTTTTATTACGGCTACACTATAAGTTGCTAAAGTCTTCGTATCCGCACTACGCACAAGCAATTTCAACCCTTATCGCCCCATCATGGACCAAAACAGCCGTTTAGATCAGATAGAAGCCGGTCTACATCTTTTAGATCAAGGCATTACGGTTTTTGACTCCGAGCTCAAAATGGTTGCCTGGAACGAACCATTCCTTCGCTTATTGGATTTTCCTGCCCGTCTGGCGTTTGTTGGCGCAGATTTCGAGTCGTTTATCCGTTACAACGCGGAACGCGGAGAATACGGGGAAGGCGATGCCGAAGCACAAATCAAAGCGCGGGTTGATGCCGCTCGCGACACCCAACCACACAATTTCGAACGCACGCGACCCGACGGCCGAATTTTGCGCATTCATGGTGAGCCGCTGCCTCACCGTGGGTTCATTACACTATATACAGACATTACCGAACAACGTAGCTACGAGAACCTGATTAAAGAACAGAATTCTGAGCTGGAACAACGGGTGGTGCAACGCACGGAGGCTCTGCGCCGCAGCGAAAGCCAGATGCGGTTAATCACTGACACCATTCCGGCACTTATTGCCTACTTTGATAGCAGCCAGACTTACCGTTACGCCAACCTTGGCTACTGTAACTGGTTCAACAAAACGGCTGATGAAGTAATCGGCAACTCGATTCACAACATAATTGGCATTCGCGCTCAAGATAGTGTGAAACATCACATTGCCCGAGCGCTCTCTGGCGAGCAGGTCACATACGAATACGCCATGATTCGAAATGGAGAAAAAGTTTACGCACGCAGCTCCTTGGTACCGGAAATAGACAATGATGGTCGTATTGTCGGTTGCTTTGTGCTGTCATTCGATATCAGCGAGCAAAAGCGTATGCAAGCTGCACTTGTGCAAGCTCAGAAGATGGAAGCCATCGGACAACTCAGTAGCGGCATTGCCCACGATTTCAACAACTTACTCACTATTGTGGTCGGCAATCTTTCTATTCTTAAAGAACAAGCTAGCGCAAACCCGGCCATTCTTAATCTGGTAGAACCTGCGTTGGAAGCTGGCAAACGTGGCGCCCAACTCGTTCAACGACTTCTATCGTTTTCGCGTCAGCAACCCCTGCGCCCTTCCGTCATCAATATCCGGAACCTAGTTGAAGACATTGTTCCGTTGCTACAACGATCACTGTCGTCACGTATCGCGTTGACGCTTGAGTTCAATCAGGAACCGCTCATCGCCCGGATCGACGCCCACCAACTTGAAAACGCACTCCTTAATTTGGCTGTAAACGCTCGAGATGCCATGCCTGATGGAGGTAGTCTGACACTCCATGCCCATCGGGCAAATCTAGACGATCTATCGTCCCGGGAATATGACCTTGTGCCCGGCGATTACATACTTATTGATGTGAGCGATACCGGAGCCGGCATGGAGCCTGAAATTCAGGCGCGTATTTTCGAACCTTTTTTTACGACTAAAGATTTTGGTCGTGGCAGTGGTTTAGGTTTATCCATGATTTATGGCTTTGTTAAACAGTCTGGCGGCGGCATCATGGTCAGAAGCGAACCAGAGAAAGGGACCGATATTAGTCTGGCTTTACCTGTACACCACGAAATCCCTGAGGAACCATCGCCAGATGGTGATGGACCCGTTATCTCACGAAGTGGTCAGCTTGTGCTTCTAGTTGACGATGATCCCGATGTGCGCCAGGTAATACGTAACCAATTGCTAGACCTAGGGCACCCCGTTCTCGAAGCCGACAATGCCGCACATGCGATCGAGCTCGTGCGCAACATTCAAGATATCGCCATCATAGTGACTGATGTCATTATGCCGGGTAGCCGCAATGGTCGGGAAATGGCACGGGATGCAAAATTACTGCGCCCACAGCTCCACATCATCATCATGAGTGGCTTCGAAGACCTCCTTAAAGGTAACTCCGGCTATGAAGATGAATTCCTCAGCCTGAACAAGCCATTTTCAAAACACGAACTTGCCATTGCCCTTGGCCAGGCCTAGAACCATGTTAAATCCATCAACTCCACACATCCTTATCGTCGACGATGATCAACAAATCGCGAGTAGCATTTCAAATTATCTAACCGATTATGGTTTCCATTGCGAATCAGCACGCACCGCGGTCGAATTTAAACGCAAACTCAAGCAGATGGCACCGGCACTCTGCATCGTTGACCTGGGTTTACCCGACATTGACGGCATGGATCTTGTACGGGAAATAAAAACAAACTCCTCAGCGGGCGTTCTCATCCTGACTGGGCGTTCACACGTCAGCGACAAAGTCATGGGCCTGGAAATCGGCGCAGATGACTACATGGTAAAACCCTTTGATCCCAGGGAACTCGTCGCCCGCGTGAAATCAGTGCTTCGACGCCACCCCGAATCACCACAGGCTCGAGCCCAACAAGAAATCGCAAGCTTTCATCAATGGCGATTCAACCTGGCTAACAACACTCTGAGCTTAGACGGCCAGGCTGAAATCGTATTAAGCACCGCAGAAGCCGAGCTTCTGAAAGTTTTTGTCAAAAACCCCAACCGTATTCTGCAACGGGAACGGCTCATCGGTCATCGTGATATTGGCCCCAACGATCGCAGCGTAGACATCCGAATTTCGCGTCTGCGAAAAAAACTTGAAACCGACGCCAAGTCACAGGAAATCATTAAAACTGTGTACGGTTCAGGCTACCTGTTTCTAGCACAGGTTACCTGGACGACGCTTGATAACGAATAAATCTGACATGCACCACCATGATTCTCGATAATTTTTATATCCGCGTCTGCTATGCCGATACCGATGCTGCAGGCGTCATCCACCATGCGCGCTTTCTTGAGTTCTGCGAGCGCAGCCGAACCGAATGGCTAGACCAACTTGGCGCAGGCCCTGCAGACCTTGAGGGAAAACTAGGTCACGTCCTAGTCATCCGGGAGGCCAACCTGGCCTTTCGTCAACCGGGCCGTCTAAATGACCGGCTGGTCTTTAGCCATGAAGTCACGCACAAAGGACGCAGCCAGTTAACCCTGGTACAAAAGGTGTTCCGAACCGTCACCAATACAAATAGCGGCCCCGAAGACGAAGCTAACTTGCTGCTTACGGTTACCTTTCACCTTGTTTGTGTCGATACAAAAACAATGAAATCAACACCGCTGCCTGACGTATTTGAGTCGTAGTGCAATTACTAACAATATCTTAGTTGGGTTTACACTATGTTTCGCCTTAACTACATAGACCCCGTATTCAGACCACCCAGCGAAGCCGATTCGTTGATTCTTCAAGTAACCAATGGTTGCTCCTGGAATCACTGCACATTCTGCGATATGTACACCGCGCCCCAGAAGGCGTTTCGGGCCACAGAAGAATCTGACATTCTCAACCAAATTGCATCCGTTGGTGAAAACGCTAGGCATGGGATTCTTCGCGTATTTCTTGCAGATGGCGATGCTTTAGTTTTACCAACGCGGCGTTTACTTAATATCCTGGACGCCATTCGAACGCATCTACCTAACGTTCGCCGTATTTCTTCTTATTGCTTGCCAAGAAACCTACGAAAGAAATCACTCTCCGAGATCATTGAACTTCGAGAGGCCGGCTTATCGCTGGTTTATGTAGGTGCCGAATCCGGCGATGACTTAGTGCTTGAACGTGTCAAGAAAGGTGAAACCCAGTCCAGCACAATGGATGCCCTAGATAAGCTGGCACAAGCGGGAATCAAACGATCTGTGATGATTCTGAATGGTCTAGGTGGCCAGATTTACACACGGCAACATGCGGAAAACTCTGCCCGCTTGGCGAACGCGGCACAACCGGAGTTTCTGGCGACCTTAGTTGTTAGTCTGCCTGACGGCGAACAACGATTTCGGCAAAGCTTTCCGGAATGGACACCTCTGACTCAGCGCGGTCTATTTGAAGAGATGGAACGTTTTTTATCCGCTCTAGAACTGAAACGAACCATTTTCCGCTCAGACCACGCATCAAACTGGCTCATTCTTAAAGGCACGCTGGGTGCAGACAAGGCACGTTTGTTATCTCAGGTATCTACAGCAATTAATACCCCTGAAATTGCCCACCTGAGGCCTGCTTGGGCCAGAGGACTCTAGGTCTAATTTATGGCAAGCTTCAGAGCAACACGATATCGTACTGCTCGGGTCCGTAACCGGACTCTCCTTGCAGCGAGATCGGCTTACCAATAAAG
>CAZGHR010000053.1:5533-9001 GCA_964525545.1 uncultured Dechloromonas sp. | reverse complement strand
TCGTGCCCACGTTTACGTGCGGCTTTGTACGTTCAAACTTACCCTTTGCCATTTTTAGACCCCTAAGGCGAAAAAATAAAAGACACAAAAAGACGAAACACTGTCCGGAAACACCAGAAATCTGGTGCCCATGGGCAGGATTGAACTGCCGACCTCTCCCTTACCAAGGGAGTGCTCTGCCACTGAGCTACATGGGCGAATCCCGAACAACTGAATTAAACCGTGGAGCGGGTGAAGGGGATCGAACCCTCGTCTTAAGCTTGGAAGGCTTCTGCTCTACCATTGAGCTACACCCGCCCGGCCAAACCGCAGCACGGAGAAAACCGCTTGTTCTTCTGATAGTTGGTGGAGGGAGAAGGATTCGAACCTTCGAAGGCTGAGCCGACAGATTTACAGTCTGTTCCCTTTGACCGCTCGGGAATCCCTCCGCACATCAGAACCGAGGATTATTCCTGATTTGCCCCAATGCTGTCAAGCAGCATTGTTACTTTTTTATGCTGCCAGCAATTTCGCGGTGCAGCGCGATGAATGGTCGCAGCAATGGTAGAGTGCCATATCACTTTGCGACCGCCAATATGTCCGACCACGCTGGCCAAACGCCTCACCTGTCTCCTGACTGCAGCCACCCAGCCGATCCCGATCTGCTGAACCGGCTGTTTGCACACGGACGCACCTTTAGCCACTGGCTGCCGCGCCCGGTGGATGATGCGCTGCTCATGCGCATCTGGAATCTTGCCCGGTTAGGCCCCACGGCGGCCAATAGCCAGCCCCTGCGCGTGTTATTTGTACGCTCCGAAGCCGCCAAGGCGAAACTGAAGCCCTGTCTGGCCCCAGGGAATGTCGAAAAAACCATGCAGGCGCCCGTTACCGCGCTGTTTGCTGCCGATTTAGCGTTTTACGACCATCTTCCCCGGTTGTTTCCGCATACCGATGCCCGCAGCTGGTTTGCCGGCGAATCCAAAATGGATGCCGCCCGCGAAACAGCTACCCGCAACAGTACCCTGCAAGCAGCCTATTTCATGCTGGCCGCCCGCGCCCTGGGCCTGGACTGCGGCCCTATGTCCGGCTTTGATGCCGCACTGATCAACCAGACCTTCTTCCCTGATGGTCGTCATGAAGTCAATTTCATCTGCAATCTGGGGCATGGCGACCCCCAAACACTGCACCCTCGCCATCCAAGACTGGAGTTTGAAGAAGCATGTCGGATCATCTAGACCGGAGCGGCCACGCCGTTCCACATTTCACCACGCGTAAAGTCACGCTGCCTTATCTGATTGTTCTGCAAGCGCTACCCACTATGGGCGTGATTGCCCTCGGCGCACCTAGCTATGCCATTTTTGACGAACCTATCCCCTGGATGGGCATGTCGCTCGTCATCGGCGGTGTCGCCTTCTTTCTGACTTACCTTGCCAGCTACCCCTGGCGTTACCGCATCATCGAAGGTCTGATTGCACCCATTACCTGGCTGATTCTGCACCTGGCCGGCAAAGTCTAAGTTTTTAGCCCTAATCCTAATCGGAGGCTGCTATGAGTGACGCATCAAACAATCCACTGAACTTTTTACAAGGCATGTGGAACCAGATGGGGTTTCAACTACCCGGCATGGTGACCCCCACCCTGGACGAGGGCGAACTGGATAAGCAGATCAAGGATCTGAAGTCTGTTGAAAACTGGCTGCGCATGAATCTGTCGATGCTGCAGATGACCATCCAGAACCTGGAAATGCAGAAATCTGCGCTGGGCACTTTCCGCACAATGAGCGAGAGTTTCACCAATCCCGAGGGTGCGGGTGCGGGTGCAGCGGCACAGCAAGCTGAATCGCCTTTTAGCGCATTTTTTAAAATGTCTCAGGATGCCGCGAAGCCCGAAACGGCTCCCGAACCACCGCCGGCGCCCGCACCTGAAGCACCTGCGGCAACCGCGGCCAACGAAGCCGATCTGACCAAGGCCGCCATGTGGCCCTGGGAGATGATGAACGAACTCAACGCCAAAATGCAGGCGCAATTGGCGGATGCAGCGCAAAAGCAACCGGCTCGCAAAAAGCCCGCTGGCAGCGCTACGGCCGCCGCCCGCAAAGCAGCTACCGCCAAAAAACCAGCAGCCAAGCGTAGCGCTAAAAAGCCAGGTTGATTAACCGGCTGCCTTGGCAGCATCTACCATCTGTTGCGCAATCCATGGGCCGCCGCCATACAACAGTGCGGCGGCACCCATCAGCAGCAGTGTGCCGAAAAAAATCTGCAGACGCGTTTTACGCAACCCGTCCGGGAATGCGCGGCAAAAAAAGATCGGGCCAAGGATCGGCAGAAATACAACAAATGCGGCCCATAACCAGCCCCGCGTAATGCTGGCCGGAATAACGACGATATAGCCCACCAGCAACATAACCACACCAACAGCCGCCATCAACGCGATTGCCAGCACATAAGCAAAAAATGCGATATCCATCCTGAGTACTTTCCGTTACTTTTTCTGTTTAACCGGACGCTGCCAACCCGGCAACGATAACTGTTTGGCACGCGAGACCGTTAGGGTATCGGGTGGCGCATCTTTGGTAAGGGTCGTGCCTGCGCCTAGGGTGGCGCCGCGACCAACAGTCACCGGTGCTACCAGCTGGGTATCCGAACCGATAAATGCATCGTCCTCGATCACCGTGCGGAATTTATTCGCGCCATCGTAGTTACAGGTGATCGTACCCGCACCGATGTTAACGCGCTCGCCGACGGTTGCATCACCCACATAGGCAAGATGATTGGCTTTCGAACCGTTGCCCAGTTGCGTATTTTTCAACTCGACAAAATTACCCACGTGCGCACCCGCACCCAGGGTAGAACCTGGTCGCAAACGGGCATACGGTCCAACCACCGCATCCGGCCCAACCTCTGATTGATCCAGATGGCTAAACGCATCAATACGTGCGCCGGCACGAATCGTGACATTACGCAGCACACAGTACGGGCCGATCTGCACGCCTTCTTCGAGAACAACCTTGCCTTCAAATACACAGCCGACATCGATACTGACATCACGCCCGCAATCTAAGGTGCCGCGAATATCAATGCGTGCCGGATCCGCCAGGCGCACGCCCGATTCCAGCAAACCCTCTGCCTGGTGCAACTGCCAGGCGCGCTCCAGCGCTGCCAACTGGGCTTTGGAATTGACACCGGCGACTTCCCAATCGTGGCCGGGCGATACCGTATGCACCGGCACGCCCTGCTGCACTGCCATGGCCAGGAGATCCGTTAGATAGTATTCACCCTGTGCATTCTTGTTCGATAACGCGCCCAGCCAGGCTGTCAGATGGCGCGATGGCAAACAGAGGATGCCTGTGTTGACTTCGGTAATCTGGCGCTGCTCGTCGGACGCATCTTTTTCTTCAACATTGCACAGAACTTTGCCCGCCGCATCTCGCACAATGCGACCATAGCCTTTGGGGTTAACCAGTTGCTGTGTAATCAAGCCCACGCCATC
>CAZGHR010000053.1:0-5433 GCA_964525545.1 uncultured Dechloromonas sp. | reverse complement strand
TGGCGGCGGCAATCACATGCTGCACCATAGATTGACCAGCAATCGGATGCAGCACTTTGGGCAACCCCGAACGCATACGGGTGCCCTGACCTGCAGCAAGAATCACTACTTGCAATGGACGTGTGTGACTCAACACGATCTCCGTTAATTCGTTTTCGACAATACCTAGAGGATACCGGAAGCACCATGCAAAAGGGCGGCCTGAGCCGCCCTTTTGCATATACCAGACGCCTTAGCGCGGCAGCAGGGATGAGCCCATGAGGAACTGATCCACTTCACGCGCGCACTGACGACCTTCGCGGATCGCCCAGACCACCAGCGACTGACCACGACGCACATCGCCTGCAGCAAACACCTTGGCGACATTGGTCTTGTAGCAACCTTCGCCATCCGTTGTTGCCTTGGCATTCTGGCGTGCATCTTTCTCCACACCAAACGCATCAAGCAGACCGCCCACCGGGTTCGTAAAGCCCATGGCCAAGAATGCGGCATCACAGGGCAGTTCGAATTCCGAACCGGCTACTTCGGTCATCTTGCCGCCTTGCCAATCCAGACGGACCGCCTTCAGCGCCTTGACGTTACCCTTGCCATCGGTGACAAACTCTTTAGTCGCAACAGCAAAGTCACGGCTACAGCCTTCATCATGCGAGGTCGACGTGCGCAGCTTGATCGGCCAGTATGGCCAGACCAACGGCTTGTGCTCTTGCTCTGGCGGCATCGGCATCAGTTCGAACTGGGTCACCGACGCAGCGCCATGACGATTCGACGTACCCACACAGTCAGAACCCGTATCGCCACCACCGATCACGATCACGTGCTTACCCTTTACATTAATCGGGTTCGCCTTGCCTTGCTGCACTTCTTTGTTTTGCGGAATCAGAAATTCCAGTGCGGCATAAACACCTGTGAGTTCACGACCCGGCACCGGCAGATCACGCGGCACTTCCGAACCCGCGGCCAGAATCACGGCATCAAAATCTTTTTGCAACTGCTCGGCAGATACAAAGCTTTCAGCATCATTGTTAATGCCGGCCGGCAGTTCTTTTGAACCCACCAGCACTTTGGTCTTGAAGGTCACGCCTTCGGCTTCGAGCTGGGTCACGCGACGATCAATCATCGCTTTTTCCATCTTGAAGTCAGGAATGCCATAACCCAGCAAACCACCAATGCGATCGCTCTTCTCGAACACGGTTACGTCGTGGCCCACGCGCGCCAGCTGCTGGGCAGCGGCCAGACCAGCCGGGCCCGAGCCAATGATGGCAACGCGCTTACCGGTTTTGGACGATGCCGGCTGTGGCACAACCCAACCCGATGCCCAAGCCTTGTCGATGATGGCACGCTCAATAGACTTAATGCCTACCGGCAGCACATTGATGCCCAGCGTACAGGCCGCTTCACAGGGTGCCGGACAAATACGGCCGGTAAACTCCGGGAAGTTGTTGGTCGAGTGCAGGACATCAATCGCTTCGCGCCATTTGCCGTGGTATACCAGATCATTCCAATCCGGAATGATGTTGTTGACCGGGCAACCGTTATTACAGAATGGAATGCCGCAATCCATACAACGTGCGCCCTGTTGCTTTGCCGATGCATCATCTAGCGCAGCCACAAACTCACGGTAATGTTTTTTGCGGGCGTCCGGTTTTTCGTAAGTCTCGCTCAGTCGCTCGAACTCGAGGAATCCAGTCGGCTTTCCCATTACACAGCCTCCTTCACCTTAGCGTTTTTCTTGATGTCATCCAGGGCGCGACGATACTCGTGCGGCATCACCTTGATGAACTTGGCGCGATGCTTGTCCCACTGATCAAGCATGCTCTTGGCGTGTTGCGAACCGGTCCACTCGACGTGCTTGGCAATCAGCTCTTTGAGCAGATCTTCATCGCGCATCGTGAGGTGACGCAGATCCACGGCGCCGTACTCGGTATCTTCACCGAACTCTGATGCATCGGCTGCGGCACGCTCAGCGGGCAGCGGCTCAAGTGCGACTTGCGCCATGTTGCAACGGCTGGCGAATTTGCCATCGACGTCATAAACGTAAGCAAAACCGCCCGACATACCCGCACCGAAGTTGCGGCCTGTCTCACCCAGCACAACCACCGTACCACCGGTCATGTACTCACAACCATGGTCGCCCACGCCTTCAACAACAGCCGTTGCGCCGGAGTTACGAACAGCAAAGCGCTCGCCACCCACACCACTGAAATAGGCTTCACCATCGGTAGCACCATAGAGCACGGTGTTACCAACGATGATGTTGTCTTGCGTTTCGCCACGGAAAGCCGCTGGTGGACGAACCACAATGCGACCGCCCGAGAGACCCTTACCGACATAGTCGTTACCTTCGCCTTCGAGGACGAAGTTCACGCCCTTGGCCAGGAATGCACCAAAACTCTGGCCAGCGGTACCGTGCAGACGAATCGTTAACGTACCATCAGGCAAGCCTGCACCGCCATGACGCTTGGCGATTTCGCCCGACAACATGGCACCCGCACTGCGGTTCAGGTTGCGGATCGGGAAGTCCAGCGTCTGCTTTTCTTTGCGACCGATAGCCGGTTGCGCGGCACGAATCAGTTCGTGATCAAGCGCGCGCTCCAGGCCATGGTCTTGTGTTTCAGCGTGACGGATCGCCACTTCTTCTGGAACAGCCGGCATGTGGAAAATCTTGGAGAAATCCAGACCCTTGGCCTTCCAGTGTTCAATACCGGCACGCGTATCGAGCAGATCGGCACGACCCACCAGATCATCAAAGCGGCTAATACCCATCGTGGCCATCAGCTTGCGCACTTCTTCCGCGATAAAGAAGAAGAAGTTGACCACGTGTTCTGGCTGACCGCTAAAGCGCTTGCGCAGTTCAGGGTCTTGCGTTGCCACGCCTACCGGACAGGTGTTCAGGTGACACTTACGCATCATGATGCAACCGGTCACCACCAGCGGCGCTGTTGCGAAACCGAATTCATCAGCACCCAGCAGCGCGCCGATAACGACGTCACGACCGGTCTTCAGTTGACCATCCGTTTGCAGGCGGACACGGCCGCGCAGGCGATTGAGGACCAGCGTTTGCTGGGCTTCAGCCAAACCGAGTTCCCATGGGGCACCACAGTGCTTGACCGACGAAATCGGTGAAGCACCGGTACCACCGTCATGGCCAGCAACCACAATGTGATCAGCCTTGGCCTTGGCGACACCGGCAGCAACTGTACCCACACCCACTTCTGCCACCAGTTTCACCGATACCGAAGCCACCGGATTGGTGTTCTTCAGATCGTGAATCAGTTGTGCCAGATCTTCGATCGAGTAAATGTCATGATGGGGTGGTGGCGAAATCAGACCAACGCCCGGCACCGAGTGACGCAAGAAGCCGATGTATTCACTAACCTTGTGACCTGGCAGTTGGCCGCCTTCACCCGGCTTGGCACCTTGTGCCATCTTGATCTGGATCTGATCCGAGTTGGCCAGGTATTCAGCCGTTACACCGAAACGGCCCGAAGCGACCTGCTTGATCGAAGAGCGCAGCGAATCGCCCGCCTTCAATTCCAGATCGGCTTCAATACGACCCTTGCCGATAATATCGGAAAGCTTTTCACCCGCCTTAACCTTGCGGAAACGGTTTGCATCTTCACCGCCTTCACCCGTATTCGACTTACCGCCGATACGGTTCATGGCGACAGCCAGCGTGGTATGTGCTTCGGTCGAGATCGAACCCAGCGACATGGCGCCCGTAGCAAAGCGCTTAACGATTTCGCTCGCCGGCTCTACTTCGTCGATGCTGATCGACGGACCCGCTGGCTTGATCTCGAACAGACCACGCAGCGTCATGTGACGCTTGGTCTGATCATTAATGATCTTAGCGTATTCTTCGTAGGTCTCGAACTTGCCCGAACGTGTCGAATGCTGCAGCTTGGCAATGGCATCCGGTGTCCACATGTGCTCTTCGCCACGGACACGGTAAGCATATTCACCACCGGTTTCCAGCAGATTCGCCAGAACAGGATCGTGCTCGAAGGCACTCTGATGAACGCGCAGCGCTTCATCCGCCACTTGCTCCAGACCAATACCTTCCACCTGAGTGGCTGTACCTGCAAAGTAGTCGCCGACAAATTGTGACGACAGGCCGATGGCTTCAAAAATCTGGGCGCCGTTATACGATTGGTACGTCGAAATACCCATCTTCGACATGACCTTGCGCAGACCCTTGTTCACGGCCTTGATGTAACGCTTACCCGCCTCGTAGGCCGATAGTTCGCCCGGCAGATCGCCGGCAACCGCGGCAATGGTGTCAAAAGCCAGCCATGGGCATACGGCTTCTGCGCCGTAACCGGCGAGCAGTGCAAAGTGGTGCACTTCACGCACCGAACCCGAATCCACGACCAGACCAGTCGATGTGCGCAGGCCGGTCTTGACCAGATGCTGATGGACCGCGCTGGTGGCCAGCAGGGCTGGAATCGGCGCACGCTGGCGATCAACATTGCGATCCGACAGGATCAACACGTTATAACCTTCACCCACACTGGCTTCGGCACGCGCACACAGTGCGTCGAGCGCAGCCTGGCAACCATCGGTGCCTTCGCTCGCCGGGAAGGTGATGTCCAGTACCAGCGCACGGAACTTGCCATTGGTGAGTTTGTCGATCTGACGCAGT
Organism: uncultured Dechloromonas sp.; assembly: GCA_964525545.1. GTDB lineage: Bacteria > Pseudomonadota > Gammaproteobacteria > Burkholderiales > Rhodocyclaceae > Fluviibacter. The sequence goes on along the minus strand of CAZGHR010000053.1, from coordinate 794 downwards.
TTGGCCAGGTCGGCCGACGACAGCACAGGCTGCTCGACCTCCAGACGCAGCGGCGGCTCTTCACCGGCTTTGACTTCGATACCCAGCAGATTCGGACGCGGACCGATGAACGACATCGTCGACATGACGATTTCTTCGCGGATCGGGTCGATCGGCGGGTTGGTCACCTGGGCAAACAACTGCTTGAAGTAGTTGTAGAGCGGCTTATTCTTGTCCGAAAGCACCGGCAGCGGGCTGTCATTACCCATGGAGCCGGTGGCTTCTTCTGCATTGCTGGCCATAGGCGCCAGAATGAACTTGATATCTTCCTGGGTATAGCCGAATGCCTGTTGCGTATGCAGCAGGGACTCACGCAGACCTTCGGTATCTTCCACTTCCGGCAGCGTATGCAGGTGCTGGCGGCTCTTTTCGATCCACTGACGATACGGACGTGCGGTCGAAATGCTCTTCTTCAGCTCTTCATCATCAACGATGCGGCCTTGTTCCAGGTCGATGAGGAACATCTTGCCCGGTTGCAGACGCCACTTCTTATTCACTTCTTCCTGCGGGAAGGTCAGCACGCCCATTTCAGAGGCGAGCATGACGATGCCATCATCGGTGATCTGATAACGGGCCGGACGCAGACCATTACGGTCCAGCGTGGCGCCGATCATGCGACCATCGGTGAAAGCCACGGCGGCAGGGCCGTCCCACGGCTCCATCATGGCAGCGTTGTATTCGTAGAAGGCGCGACGCTCTTCGTCCATCAGCGGGTTTTCAGCCCAGGCTTCCGGAATCAGCATCATCATGGCTTG
>CAZGHR010000052.1:6046-9406 GCA_964525545.1 uncultured Dechloromonas sp. | reverse complement strand
CGTGTGAAGGAAGCCTTCTACCGCTGAATATAACCGCCCAACGAAGCGCGGATTCTAGTCAATTAGTCCCTGCTGGTCAATGCCGCACTGGGGAAGCTTGTGTTGAACCGGTAGAATAACGCTTTTATACGTTTACCGGATTCATTCATGGTTCGCACACGCTTTGCCCCATCACCTACTGGTTTTCTTCACATCGGGGGTGCCCGTACTGCCCTGTTCTCCTGGGCCTTTGCCCGGCACCACCAGGGGCAGTTTGTACTGCGTATCGAAGATACCGATCTGGCACGTTCAACACCCGAAGCGGTTCAAGCCATTATTGACGGCATGAACTGGCTGGGCCTATCGCACGATGAAGGCCCGTTCTATCAAACGCAGCGCATGGATCGCTATAAAGCTGTGATTCAGCAAATGCTGGAAGCCGGTACGGCTTACCCCTGCTACACCTCATCGGCGGAGCTCGAAGCGCTGCGCGCCGAACAAACAGCCCGTGGCGACAAACCCCGCTATGATGGCCGTTGGCGCCCTGAGCCTGGCAAAGAGCTGCCCGTAGTGCCGGTTGGCGTTAACCCGGTCATCCGTTTCCGCAACCCGGTGGATGGCGTCGTGGCCTGGGATGATCTGGTGAAGGGCCGGATCGAGATCAGCAATACCGAAATGGATGATCTGATTATTGCCCGTGCTGATGGCACACCGACCTATAACTTCTGCGTGGTGGTGGATGACTGGGATATGGGGATTACCCAGGTGATTCGTGGTGATGACCACGTCAACAACACACCCCGTCAGATCAATATCCTTAAGGCGCTGGGTGCACCTGTGCCTCAATACGCCCACCTCTCGATGATTCTGGGCGACGACGGCCAGAAGCTCTCCAAGCGCCATGGCGCTGTCTCGGTGATGCAGTACGACGAGGAAGGCTATCTGCCTGAAGCGGTAATCAACTATCTGGCTCGGCTGGGCTGGTCCCATGGGGATGATGAAGTCTTCAGCCGGGAACAGTTTGTTGAATGGTTCGACCTGAACCACATCACCCCATCAGCTGCACAATTCAATACGCAAAAGCTGAACTGGCTGAACGCCCACTACATCAAGCTGGCAGACAATGATCGCCTTGCTGCGGATGTGCGCCGTAGACTTGCCCTACGTCAGGCGCAGGATACAGGCACCCCTTCGATTGAAAGCATTGTGGCGCTGTATAAAGACCGCGTCCAGACACTGGTTGAACTCACTGATGCCGTTGAACAGCTACAAGGGCATCCATCCCCAACAGCTGAACTGAAGGCGCAACATCTGACAGAAGCAACGCGGCCCATTCTTGCTGCATTCCGCACAGCTTTAAATGACATTACCTGGGATGTGCCAAGCATTGCTGCTGCGTTGAAAGCAACGCTTGCTGATGCAGGAGCCAAGATGCCTGCATTGGCCATGCCGGTGCGTCTGGCACTTGTCGGTCAGACACAAACACCATCGGTTGACGCATTGATTGCCCTCTTCCCACGGGAAGAAGTGCTGCGCCGCATCGATACGCTGCTTGCATGTGGTAACTAAATCAGTGGGTTGCAAACTTTAGCGAGATAACTTCGAAAAAGCTTTGCAATCCGGCCGATTTATAGGTATAGTTTCGCCCTGTTCCTGCTGTACCACGATTTCGGGGGTATAGCTCAGCTGGGAGAGCGCTTGCATGGCATGCAAGAGGTCTGCGGTTCGATCCCGCATACCTCCACCAGTCGAAGTACAGCAAGAACGAGACGTTAGTTGTATCGACGTCCCCATCGTCTAGAGGCCTAGGACACCGCCCTTTCACGGCGATAACCGGGGTTCGAATCCCCGTGGGGACGCCAAAGATTTGCGCGGAAGTAGCTCAGTTGGTTAGAGTACCGGCCTGTCACGCCGGGGGTCGCGGGTTCGAGCCCCGTCTTCCGCGCCAAATCGAACATGTAGCCTCTAGAAACGTCAGCCAAACAAACCGCCTTTCGGCGGTTTTTTGTTTTTCAAAGCCCAGAAACGCACTGATCCACCAACCCGCAATCCCAATTCCGGCGCGGGTTTGAGCCGCTTTGTGCTATCATTTCGGATCTGATACTCATATAGTTGCTCTCGTATTTCTTATGGGCGAGACACTGTTCAAATTCCCTCATGCTGCTACGCGCCATTATCACTGTTGTACTACTCGGAGGCTTCGTCGTTCCTATGACGACGCAAGCAGCCGACCAGTCCACAGGGGTCGTTGCGCCTGACAAATCGCCCATCGGCTGGACACGCGCCGTAAATACCCGTCCGGGTCGTGAAGCCCCTGACCTGCTGGCACGTCTGCGCGATGGGTTTGCCATGCCAGACCTCGATAATGAGCTCGTTCAGAAATACCAGAATTACTACATGAAGAATCCGGGGGCGATGAAGCGCCTGCTGGAAAACGGCCGTCGCTACGCCTACTTCGTTCTCGAAGAACTTGAACGTCGGGGTATGCCCAGTGAGCTTGCCCTACTCCCCATGGTGGAAAGCAGCTACAACCCGAAAGCCATGTCACCAGCACGCGCTGCCGGCCTCTGGCAGTTCATACCATCCACGGGCCGCAATTATGGTCTAAGCCAATCCTGGTGGGAAGACAATCGTCGAGATGTCGTCTCATCGACTGGTGCCGCGCTGGACTATCTTTCTTACCTGTATAGCCTGATGAGTGACTGGCATCTGGCACTCGCCTCCTACAACTGGGGTGAAGGCTCGGTGGGTCGGGCGGTTGCCAAGAACCAGGCGCAGGGTCTGCCAACAGGTTATGACGACCTACGTATGCCAGCGGAAACAAAGAACTATGTGCCACGGCTCCAGGCGATTAAGAATATTCTGCGTGACCCGCAGTTGGTTGCCCAGATGAACCTGCCCGTTATACCAAACCGTCCGTATTTCGAGTCTGTGGCGCTTTACGGCAAACACATTGATCTGGATACCGTGGCCAAACTGGCAAACATCAGTGTCGACGAGGTGAAAGCACTCAATCCGGAGCATTCCCGCCCTGTAATGAAAGTGGACACGATCAATGTACCCAAGGATCGCGTTCCACAATTCAAATCAAATCTGAATGCGTATCAGGAATCAGAAAAGCCGCTATCGCGTTGGGGTAGCTATACCGTGCAGCCGGGTGAAAAGCCTGATCGCATTGCCGGCAAATTCAACATGTCTCTGGCACAGCTGCAAGAAGCCAACGGCGTCTCGATGAAATCGCTCAGCAAGCCGGGGCAACCCCTGCTGGTGCTGAAGGAAAATGCGAGTGAAACAGCGCCTGCAGCACCGCTTGCCGAACTGAATGACAACCCACCCGTTAATGTGCCCGATACGCCGGATAAACCGGCAACCAAATCTTCG
>CAZGHR010000052.1:0-5946 GCA_964525545.1 uncultured Dechloromonas sp. | reverse complement strand
GAAGTCCGACAAAGCAAGCAAATCGGACAAAACGGCAAGCAAATCTTCGCCTGCAAAATCCAGTGCCAAGTCGACTGCTGATACCAAACCGGCCACCACCAAGGCCAGCAGCAAGAGCCCTGCCAAATCCACCACAAGCAGTGACAAATCGGGCGGCAAGAAAAGCGCTAAGTAAGTCCTGACTGAATTAGCCCAGCACAGGCACCGAGTTGAGTAGCGCCCGGGTGTAGGCGTGCTGAGGCCGAGACAACAGTTGTTCGGTATCACCTGTTTCAACAACCTGCCCCGCCTGCATCACAAGGACACGATCGGCCAGGTAACGGACCACGCCAAAGTTATGGGTAATAAAGAGGTACGCGACCCCCGTCTCGGCCTGTAGCTTTTGCAACAGATTAAGAATCTGCGCCTGCACTGAGACATCCAGTGCCGAAGTGGGTTCATCACAGATCAGCACCTTCGGTGACACAGCAAGCGCACGGGCAATAGCGATACGCTGGCGTTGACCGCCAGAAAACTCATGGGGAAAGCGATCCAGCGCCTCTGCCGGCATACCTACCCGATCCAGCAACCGGATCAGGGCATCATTGTTGTATTCAGAGGCTGGCAACCCCAAGGCCACAGGGCCTTCGGACAGGACTTGCCGGATACGCTGGCGCGGGTCCAGAGATGCAAAGGGATCCTGAAACACCATCTGTACATCACGACGCCAACCATTTACCGGTTTAATGCCGGCACCAACGATCGCATTTCCATTGAGAGTGATGTCGCCTGATTCACTTTCAATCAGTCGCAGAATCGCACGTGCGGTCGTGGTTTTGCCGCAACCCGATTCACCCACAATGGCGAGTGTTTCACCCGGTTTGAGATCAAAGCTAACACCATCAACCACCGGTCCAACCTGTATAGCTGGTTTACGCAATAAAACACGGGATAGTCGGTGCATCAGCCCCTGGCTTGAAGCCTGATAACGAACACGGAGATTCGACACCGTCAGCACAGGTGACTCTTCAATAGGATAAATCGGCTCAACGAAGGGTCTCATGGGTTGAGCATCTGAGATTGTTTCATCAGCTACGCGCCAGCACCGTCCATGATGCTGGAGTTCAGGTGCATCTGCTCCGGGCAGCAATACCCAGGGCGGCGACTCTTCTTCACAATGCGGTTCCCGGATTGCGCAACGTGGTGCAAATCGACAGGCCATTGGCCAGCGGCCTAACGGGGGGACCCGGCCTGACAGCTGGGCTAGCGCTTGGCCAGGCACCGCCTTTTCCGGTAATGCCGCAAGTAATGCACGGGTATAAGGATGTGCGGGTTGGTTTAGCACCTGGGCAACTGGCCCACTTTCTACAATCTGCCCGGCATACATAACAGCAACCCGGTCAGCACGTGCAGAGACAACCGCCAGATCATGGGTAATCAGTAATACCCCCATCTGACGCTCTTGCTGTAATGCCGCGATGAGATCCAGAATCTGTGCTTGTAGGGTCACATCCAGCGCAGTGGTCGGTTCATCAGCCAGGAGGATATCCGGGTCGCCGGCCAGGGCCATGGCAATCATGGCGCGCTGTTTCATGCCGCCTGATAACTCGAAGGGATAGGCGCTTGCTGCACGTTGCGGATCAGGCAAACCCACCTGAGCCAGCAATGACAGCACTTCCTCGTCCGCATGGCTGCCAGACATGGCGCGATGTAATTTCAGCACCTCTTTGATCTGCTCACCAATCCGCATCACCGGATTAAGGCTTGTTGCTGGCTCCTGAAAGATCATGGCCATACGACGACCACGCACCTGCCGCATACGATCTTCCGAAACCCGTAAAAGATCTTCTGCGCGGCCACCCTTTTGATCAGTTGCCAGCAGTACGTGACCGGCCTGGAAACGGGCTTGCGTCGGTAACAAGCGCATGAGCGCCAGCGCTGTTAACGACTTACCGCATCCGGATTCACCCAATAGCGCCAGCGTTTCTCCGGCATGTAACTGAAAGCTGATATCACTGAGCGCATCAATCGTCAGACTGGCCGATCCATCATCGGTTTTACGCGTAAAACCCAGCGATAAATTGCGCACCTGAAGCAATGGCTTAATCATGATTGCCCCTCGGAACGGGGATCTAAGGCATCGCGCACCGCATCGGCCAACAGGTTCGCAGCCAGCACCAGAATCACCATAAACAGGAAAGCGGCCGTCAGCGACCACCAAACCACAGGGTCTCGAGACAATTCCATACGTGCGTTGTTAATCATCAAACCAAAACTGAACATGGTTGGGTCAACACCAATACCGATGTACGACAACACAGCCTCAGCCAGCACCAGTGAAGAAAATTCCATCACCAGGGTAATCAGAATGATCGGGAATACGTTGGGTAACACATGACGCAGCAGAATCTGTCCGGCACTGACGCCAAAAGCACGTGCCGCCTGAACATATTCGTACTCGCGCATCTTCAATGCTTCACCACGGAGCAGTCGGGCAATGCCTGTCCAACTGGTCATTCCCAGAATGATGCAGAGTGCGAGCAAGCGAATATCGCCCCGCTCTACTGCTGTCGCAAACCACTCCGGATGGTTATCAATCATCACCTGAATACTCAGCACAGCAGCCGCAATGAGCAGAACGCCAGGGATAGCGCTCACTGTGGTGTAGATATACTGGATCACGTCATCGACCTTGCCGCGGAAATAGCCGGCCGATAGACCCAGTGCAATACCCAATGGCAAGGTCACCAGGGTTGGTACCAAACCGATCACCAGGGCAGTTCGAAGACTTTTAAGCACCTGATAAAGCACATCCTGCCCTACTTTATCGGTACCGAACACGTGAAAGTTCGAACTTAATCCAATAAAGATGCCACCTAATACACAAAGACCCGCCAGGGTATATGCCACCCAGCGCCAGGCGGTACGGTTGGTCTGTTGATTCTTGCTCCGTGTGCGTCTTAGCAACAAGAAAATGAACCAAATCGCACCAAAGAACAATGCGCCGCCTAACGCACCCAAACCAGCGCGTTGAATCACGTCAAGCCAGTAGGTTGTTTCGTCAACTGGGCCCGGTGGAAAAGCCGCCCCCGCCACCTTAAGACGTGGTGCTTCACGACGAACTTCTACGTGCCCATCGGGCAATGTGATCGTCACTGGCTCCATTGCGGCCAGCGTAACCGCCAACGGCGCCGAATAGGTTTTCTCATGATCTTTACGTAGATCTACCAGCAACAGATCCAGTACCGAATTCACTTCCACGCTATAACGGACCGGCATATCCGGTGTTGCACGCGGTAGCGGTTCACGAAGATGAATGGAATCGAGCAAGGCAAAACACGCAGCCACAGCGAGCAATACGGCAGAGACCACAGCCAGTCGCTGACGAAATACCTTTTGCCAGACCGCCCGTTGCAATGGCGATCGGAGGATCACCACTACCGAGAGAATCAACAGCACAAAGAGTGCCCATAACAATACATCGGTCGCCAACCAGACCCACAGGCTCTGGCTCAAGTTATTCAAAAGGCTGCTGATCGTCATAGGCCTATTTCAACCGGATTCGCGGATCAACCAGCGTGTAAGAAAGATCCGTGAGGATCAAACCCAGGAGGTACAGAACAGAACCCAGGAAAACCATGGCGCGCACAACGGCAAAATCCTGCGCAGCAATTGCATCAATGGTGTAACTGCCCAAACCGGGAATACCAAAAAATGACTCAATGAGTAGCGATCCCATAAACAACGATGGAATCACCACGACCACCCCGGTCAGAATGGGAATGAGGCCATTACGGAGCACATGTCTGAACAGCACGGCGGCATCCGATAAGCCTTTGGCGCGGGCAGTACGCACATAGTCCTTACTGATTTCTTCGAGGAACAGGGTCCGATACCAGCGCGTTGAACCACCCACGCCCGCAATCACAGCAACAGCAACCGGCAGAATCAGAAAGTGCCAGGCCACCAGCGGATTGCTCGCATAACCGGAGATAGGTACGAGCTGCAGAACGCGCGCAAACAAAAACTGCCCGCCAATAATAAAGAAGAGTGAAGAAATCGACATCAGGCCGACGCAGAGCACCACACCGGTTCGGTCCAGCCAGGTGCCGCGGAATAGCACCAGAAACAAAGCCAGACTCACGGTAAGCCCCAGGCCAATCACAAAGGTGGGCAAAGCAATTGCCAGTGATGGCCCCATCCGTTCACGTATTTCGCGTCCGATCTCACGACCGTCTTCACTGCGACCAAACTCACCGGCAAACAGGGTCAACGATTTCGTATAAAAAACCGTGTCGGTCAGCTGATTCAAACCGGCAGCGGATTCGTTCACGAACAATGGTTTGTCATAGCCCCGCTCCGCTTTCCATTGCTGTATGGCTTCTGGGGTCACTCGCTTTACGCCCAACTGCATACGGGCCATATCATCAGGGCTGTTGACCATGAAGAAAAGCGCAAACGTAATCAGATTCACACCGATCAAAATCGGAATGGCGTAAAAGCAGCGGCGCAGGATATAGGCAAACATCAGCGTTTCCTCACTACCTTGCCAAATGCATCAAGCCCGGAACGGGCGCGATAGGCTTTTATAGCAGGCCACAGCAGCAGAACTAACCCACCCAGAATAATCACAAATGGCCAGCGCAAGGGATGATTCCATTCGGCACGTAACTGGGCTCGGCTTGCCCCATCGATACGCTGATACTTCACGGTATTGTTGGCCACATTATTCGGTTTGAGATTATGCAACCACCCCTGCTTTAGCACATAGGATTTGGGATAGAACCAGTAAACCCAGGGTGCATCGTCACGTACCAGCTTCAACATGGCATTAATGACCGTTTGACGCTCCGGACCATTCGGCAGGTTTTTCATCTGCCGGAATAAGCGATCGAATTCCGGATTCTGGTAATTGGCAGAGTTCTCACCACCATGCGCCACTTTGCCTTCCGGGCCGTAAAGCAGGAAAAAGAAGTTTTCTGGATCGGGATAATCGGCATTCCAGCCCATAAAGAAAAGCTGCGCACTGCCCTTGCGTAGCTTTTCCTGAAAGCGGTTGAAGTCTGTGCTGCGCACCACCAGTTGCACCCCAATCTGGTTGAGCTGACGAGACATCCAGTCCATCGTCGACTTATCGCCCATGCCCCCCGAGGTGGTATCCAGATTCAAAACCAGGGGTTGTCCGGTCAGCGCATCTCGCCCATCCGGCCAGCCTGCCTTGGCCAACAAGGCACGCGCCTCATCAAGGCTACGCCGATGCGCTGCGCCATCCTTCCACGTATACACCACGGGATTAATACCGGCCTCTCCCGACTGATAGCCGAAGATACCCGGAGGAATAGGCCCCATGGCAGCCTGCCCGCGGCCATTCAGAAAGATCGAGATAAATTCTTCCTGATCCAGTGCAATCGACAGGGCTTGGCGCAGCAGCTTGGCGCGCTGTTGTTCGGCGGGTGACTTACCCCCTACGACCGAATCCGCCAGATTGAATCCCAGATAGTAGATCGAGGTGCGTACTGATGTTTGTAGTTGAATCCCCTGCGCCGCCATCGATGGCGACACATTGGCATCCCCGTTGATATTGACGCGAACTGCCTGGTCAAAGCTGTCGGACGAAATACCCGATAGATCATAGTAGCCTTGAAGGAACTTATTCCAGTACGGAAGGCTTTCTTTCTCACGGCTAAATACAACGCCATCCAGCAATGGCAACCGGGCATCGCAATCCTTCAGCAGGCCGGCCGCAACATCAGCCGCCTCACCCTTGCACGGGTAGCGCTCTTCATGAAAGTTAGGATTCCGATCGAGCACGATCCGTGCATTCGGGTTGTTGTGCACCATCATGTAAGGACCCGTACCCACGGGCCAGTTATCGATGCTGACGTTTCCTTTGCGTAACGCCGGTTGACCGTAGAACTGATCCACTTCACGCGGCACCGGGGCAAAGAAATTCATCGCCAGCCAGTA
>CAZGHR010000051.1:0-9807 GCA_964525545.1 uncultured Dechloromonas sp. | reverse complement strand
GACCCCCACCATGTCAAGGTGGTGCTCTAACCAGCTGAGCTACGCGCCTACTGCAAGGAGCAGGACTATACCGATATCCCGGCTTTTTTGCAAGATGCCCGCGTGCGGTAACTTAACTGGCAACCAATGTCAGCTTTGCTACCCCCAAGCCCAGCCAGATCAATAACAGCAAAATAAAAATCACCGCATCTTTTACGGCGCCAGAGACAGTTGGCATCAGCCTATCGCTACACGCACGCACCGGCTTTAACAGAAAATCGAACATACGGATCACTGCGTTATCTGCGCCATAACGGCCAGCAAGGAGCAGCAAGGTCGCACGCCCGATCAAAAGCCAGAGCACCAATTCCAGGAGCCCACGGATCGCTACGATAAACGCGAGCTCACTCATTGTTCATCAACACCGAACTGACGATCCAACCGGTTCATCAAAAAGGCATACAAACCAATCAGCACAATATAAACGATCAACGCGCCTTGAGCGGCCATGAAATAACCCAGAGGCAAGCCAAGGAATATGAACTGATTCAGCGCTGCTGAAAAGAAAGTCGCCACGAACGTCACGAGAAACCATACAACGAGCAAAAATCCCGTGAGCCTGAGCGTTTTCTGCCAGTAGCGTTTTTGCTGCAGGCGTAATGGTGTCAAATCAGACATCCGTCGATCTCCCTGACGTTTCTCCCCGGTTGTACAAAATTCGCGGATAACGCAAACGTTCGATAAATTGCTGACTTTCCAGCCCAGGCGGTTTAGTAAAGAGGCTAACGATGACATTCGTCACAAAACCAACGGGGACCCCATAAATACCTGCCGCTGCGGCATCAATCCCAAACCAGGGGTTCATACCAATGCCATACCAACCTAATAGCGGGATACTGTCGAACTTCACCCGGGCGATATAAAACACGGTTACTGCCAAGCCTGCAATCATGCCAGCCAATGCCCCTGTCCGATTAGCACGCGGCCAAAAAACCCCCAGCACCAGTGCAGGAAAAAGCGCCGAACCAGCAATCGAAAAAGCCCAGGCAACCATATCAACAATAGAAGCCGGTCGCTGTACCGCAATAGACGCTGCAAGAATTGCCACAGCGACCATCACGGATTTAGAAACAATCAATCGCCAGGAGGAAGACGCATCGGGTCTGAGCATCTTGAAATAAATATCGTGTGATAGCGCAGAGGTGATAGAAAGCAACAAACCCTCAGCTGTTGAAAGCGCTGCTGCCAAACCACCAGCAGCAACCATCCCGGATATGACATAGGGCAGGCCCGCAATTTCGGGTGTTGCCAGAACAATGACATCCGGACTAATCGTTAATTCTGCCCACTGCAATATATGGTCATTATTGATGTCATCAACAGACACCAAACCGATCTTTGTCCACGCATTGATCCAGGCAGGCAACGACTCTACGGGAACACCAATCGTATGCTGCAACACCTCTAATTTCACAAACACCGCATAGGCTGGCGCCAGCAAATATACAAGCGCAACAAAAAACAATGACCAGAATACAGATCGGCGCGCCTGGCTCACACTGGCGATACTGTAGTAACGCATCAGCAAGTGCGGCAATGATGCCGTACCAATCGTTAAGCAGAAGACCAGCGCCAAGAAGTTGGCACGACTTTGCCCATCATCAGGCAATGCAAAGGGCTCTATGTCAGAAACCGGCACGGCTGAACGATGCAACGCATCTTTTAAATCATTGCGCCATTTTGCATGGGCTAATTGCGGTGTTGCAGGAAGCGCGCGACGCTCTCGTTCAAGTAAAACAATATCGCGTACGGAGGCACCTGATGCTTTCATGTTTTCTATCTGATCGCCCAGACGCTTACGTTCATCAACTAGAGAGCCCGGCAGTGTGTCTATCTGTTGTTCCAAGCGCTTCGCACGATCTGCATAAAGTGCACGAACAGCCACCTCTTCAGGGCGATTAAAGACCTCGTTCTCAACGTCTACGAGTTGATGCATGGCTTTGGCATAGAGCACTGGCGGTGCAGGAATCCCGGTGCGGTCGAAGGCCAGAATCGTAATCGGGGTAATGTATGCGATCAGCAGAATCACATACTGTGCAGCCTGGGCATGCATGAGCGCACGCATACCCCCTAGAAAGCTACACACCAGCACACCAGCTAAACCCAAATAAACGCCAATTTCAAACTGAAGCGTAATAAACCGACTCGTAATAAGACCCACGCCATAAACCTGCGCCACCACATAAACAAGTGAGGCAAGAATAACTGCCACGGCACCAATCAATCGAATCGTATGCCCACCATACCGGGTTGCTAAAAAGTCTGGCAATGTGAACTGACCAAACTTTCTCAGATACGGTGCCATTAAAAGGGCAAGCAGAACATAGCCGCCGGTCCAACCAATCACAAACGCCAGCCCCTGGTAGCCAGATTGGTAGAGGGCGCCAGCCAGGCCAATAAAAGAAGCCGCAGAAAGCCAGTCTGTACCGGATGACATGCCCGAATACAAAGCGGGCACGCGGCGACCTGCCACAAAATATTCGGCGATATCCGATGTGCGTGTAAACAGTCCTACAAGTGAAAACACCAACAGCGTCAGAAACAGAAAGGTATAACCAATCCAGCGCTGACTCATCCCACGCTGCTCCAACCAGGCCAGCACAAGAACGGTGAGCGTAAAGCCCACAGCGAATAGCGCAACAAAAAGTGCGGGGCCGTATTCGCCGAGAATCAGCCTCAGACGATTGGACATCAAATACTCGTCATATCTGATAGGTGAGCTTTAGGCGCTGCTGTAAACGTTTTGCCTGCTTGAGGCCTTCACGAAGCACAGCCTCATCGTAGGTGCTTAATTCATCGGGATGCAGATGGTTGTCAGGCGTTTTGCCACGATCAATCGCCAGATGCTGGTGGGTCAATCGCAAACGCTGTAGCTCGGACATGGCCTGTAAGGCCGCTGAAATATCCAACTTAGACATGCCGAATTTTTCGCCGGCCTCCATAAATCGGGTGCGGGTGCTCGCAGATGCAACGCCATGGGCCAGACTCATAATTCGGGCAACATCGACAAAAATTCGAATGCCATACTTTTTAATATCTACAAACTTCTCTTTGCCATCCTTCTCCATAACCACGTCACCGGTAAACCCGATCGGCGGCTCGGCGGCCAGCGCATTAGTGGCCATAAGTCTGAGGAAGGTTTCGGCATTCGGCGCCCACTTTGCAAGCATTTCCCGCAAAGGGGTGACCAGAGAAAAGTCGCCATACAGCGGTCGGACATCAAAGAAGATTGAAGCATTCAGTAAGGCCGATGGTTCAGGCTTGTGAATCCAGTCAAAGAATAGGCCCTTCCACTCATCTTCAGACCGGCACCACGCGGGGTTGCCAGCCATGATGTCTCCGGAGCAGAGCGTAAAACCGCATTCGGCCAATCGCTGGTTAACCTTTTGTGCAAACGGCAGAAATACATTACGGAGCAGCGTTGCTTCATGTTCGTCTGATGCAGAAAAAATCAGACCGTTATCCTGATCCGTTACCAGGGTCTGTTCATGCCGACCTTCCGATCCCAGACTAATCCAGCACCAGTTAGCCGCAGGCAAACGCGCTTCGTCGGCGGTCAGCGCAACAACTCTCGCAGCCAGGCAGTCATTTAGCCAGGAAATTCCGTATGTTGTGAGCGACCCACTCAAGCCAGAACCCAAGAACGATTCATCGATACGGCGCGCCTCTTCAGCATAAACGACCAGGGTCTCGAAGCTATCAGCTTCATGAATTTTTCTAGCAAGCTCCTGCGCTCGATTGACCGAAAAGCTGTTTTCACCAAACTGATTCATTTCAATACTTCACTTGTGCAAAATAGGTCTTCTGAGATGCATCCAACGCCTGACGCAACGTAACGATGCCTTGCTCGGCTAATGCTGGCAGAAGCCGCATAAAGATCTGGGCTGTTGCGGTGGCGTCTGCTAGGGCATTGTGGCGCTGTTCCATTTGAATGCCTAAACGCTGCATAATGGCTTCCAGACTATGGCTCTGCTGGTTCGGGTGCGCAACCGCAGAAAGCAGCAAGGTATCCAGAACTGGCTGATCGAAACGTAAACCCAGGGATGATTCTTTCAATTCCAGGAAGCGCATATCAAATGCGACGTTATGACCAACCAGGACGGTATCCGCACAAAAATCATGAAACGCCGGCAATACAAGATCAATCGTAGGCTGACCCAGCAGCATGCTGTCTGTTATGCCATGAATAGCAATGCTGGCGGCTTTTAGCTGGCAACGCGGATCTACCAGTTGATCAAAATTCTCCTGATGCAGCAACCTACCATTCACAATACGCAGGGCACCGATCTGAATAATTTCGTCACCATTCGCAGGCTCCAACCCCGTTGTTTCCGTGTCAAATACCGTATAGACAAGGTTTGATAGAGGTTGATCGAGATCAACTTTACCCATCGGGCGATCAAATAAATCAAAGTCGTAATACTCTGGACGATCACTGGATGGTTCACGATCAGTTTTTGCCAACAGATCTTGATCTGGCGTGGCCTTAGGTAACAGCAAACGGATTGAGGCCTGAGTAGTTGTTCGTTGACGCTGATACCAGATCTCCCCTGCATGTCGATCAAGTACCTCACGCAAGGTTGGCGGATTCACACTATGATCTTCACGCATGGGTTCAATTTCCCAGGACAGTACCGTTTCCGAAGACATCGATAGTCCGGTCCACAACAGATCAATGTGAACGAACTTCTCATCCGATCCGAGTTTAAGCGCAAACGAGCGGACATCGCCCGCCTCCGCGATTCTGGTTGCCAGATAAGCAATCCCACTGACGAGTGAGAAACTGTCGGCGCGAATCCATAAGGGTTCCGCAGTGCTTGTATTCACATCAACTGGCAGTTTCAAACGTTCTTGCACACGCCGCCCGGCGGCTTCAATTACATCTGCGGCAAGCATATCGTCGAGTGGCCAATGTTGACGCAGCGTATCTGCAAGCAGCGTTAGCGTGTTATCAAGCCGCTGACTCATACGAGTCACTTCTGATGCCAGCACACTGACAAATCGTTCCCGGTCGGCAGCATCCATATCCGGGTTGTCCGCCAGCATTTCTACGGCAGCCCGTAACGTACCTAAAGATGAACGACTTCCTTCGGTAAGATCACCCAACGCTGCATCTCTGCGCGACTCCTGCTCAAGCAGACGGGTAATGTTTTCAATCAGCAGGATATATCCCGAAGCAACTTGCACCTCCTGACTATCAGGCCGGTTACGCAAAACCGGGGCAATTTGCACGCGAATCAACTGACCATTGTCAGTCGTGGTCACAAAATTGGCCACGGGGTGACGATTACCCCGTTCAAGCTGAATCCGGATCGTGTCGCGAGCGTAATCAACCTGGCTTGTTTCCAGAATCGAAGTAATCGAACGACCAAGACCAATCAAAGCCCCGCTGGATACGGATGTCGGTCCCTTGGCCAGGGACTCGAACATGTACCTTGCTCGATTGTTATAAAGCAGAATACGACCATCCAGGTTACTCACGACAACGGCTTGCGCCAGTTCCGACATGAGAGCAGCCAAACGATTTTTTTCTTCTTCAACGTTCGCCTTGGCTTTGGCAACCTGGCTTTCTACATCATCGATATAGGCATCGCGCTGGGTAGCCAGATCATTAATGGCTCGGACCAATTCCCGTAATTCAGGTGGGCCGTCTTCGGTGATACGGAATGACCGATTTGAACCCAGCATCAGCCGTAACTCTTCTACCATCGCCGCCATTCCGGTGACGTAGCGGTTAAAGAGTCGACGTATCAGAACCAGCCCGACCACAAATCCGCTGGCGGTAAGCACACCCCCCAGTGGAACCTGCGGTAACAGATGCTGCACCAGAACTTCCCGCATGCCCGGTGATGCACCCAGCCAGATTAAAACCGAAGTCAGCAGAAATGGGCCCGTCATCAGAAGGCCTAGGACGGCCACAGCGAGAACAAAGCGCCACTTTGCAGTTAAATCACGTAAAAACATCGAACCACCTTCAGACTTCTAAATAACGAGGCTGCTTTAGCATCCAACCGAAAGAATTTCTCTGATCTTCGCTACAAGATCTTTAGTCGAAAACGGCTTCAGCATGTAAGCATCTGCGCCCAACGCTAAGCCCTTGGCCTGTTCTGTTTCTCTTCCTTTTGCCGTCAGCATGATAATTTTAGGCTGCTTAAGCACGGTATCTGCGCGCAAAATCTCACAGACTTCGAAACCGGATTTCTTGGGCATCATCACGTCGAGCAACATCAGATCTGGCACAAAACTTCTCACTTTATCCAGCGCCACATCACCGTCTCCGGCTGTTTCCGTTGTGAACCCTTCTTTCTTCAACAGAAACTCGAGGGACATCACGATGTTTGGTTCATCATCAACAATGAGAATTTTGTGTGTCATTACTATTGGCTCCCAACAAAATTACTACTGAATCACCTGCGCATCAACGTCCGCCAATGGCAAGGTAAAAGTAAAGGTAGAACCTGTTTCACCCGAAACATCTTGAGCATTCTCGTCATGCGACAGACTTTCTACCCACAGTCTGCCACCAAAATGCTCTACGATCTCACGACTAATCGGCAAACCTAGACCAGTACCCTGAGGCTTATCAGTCATGGTATTGCCCCCCTGTCGGAAGCGTTCAAAAATAATGCCTTGATAGGCTACTGGAATACCAGGCCCATTATCGTGAACTGATACTCGAGCATACCCTTGGTCATGACTCAATGACAGTTTGATCAAACCAGCAACCGATGGCACAAACTTTACCGCGTTAGACAACAAATTAATCACAACTTGTTTCAAACGATCACGATCAACGTCCACCCAGACCGGTTGTTGATCCTCGGGGAGTTCCAAGACAAATACAGTGCCTTTATCCCTGAACAACTGACCAACCGATTCGGCCGTGGAACTTAACAGCGGGCTTAAATCAATTCGCTCTACTTCCCAATCAACACGGCCCGATTCTAGCTTTGCAAAATCCAGGATCTGATTAATCAGGCGCGTCAGACGTTCTGCTTCACCGACAATAATGCCCAGAAATTTAGTCCGATCCTCAGCGCCCATTTCAGGATCATCATGCAGCATCTCTGAAAAAGCACGAATTGAAGTTAACGGTGTGCGTAACTCATGCGTCACAGTCGACATAAAATCGTCTTTTAAGCGGTCTACTTCCATGAGCTTTTCATTAGCCTGGCGCAGCTCTCGGGTAGCAGCTTCCAATTCGTTTGATTTGCGCTCAAGTTCTTTCGAGTGGGCTCGGACTTGTGATGCCTCATCAAGAATATTCAGCACTTCGTCGAGACCCAGTTCTTCTTCCTGAACCACGGAGCTAACCATGACATGCGCGCTGGCAGAACCAATGGCGCCTGCCAACTGTGATTCGGAAAAGACCACGAATTCAGCATCCGCTTCCAGATTGCTGACTTTACCTAGGCCACGGCTCTTGGCATAACGCTGCAATCGGCTTTGTGCCTGTTTTGGCCCCAGAAATCGCTTCAGCAACTCAATGAGCGCATCCGCCGAGGCTGTCCCGCGCCAGACACGTGAGGTCAGTGCACTGCTGGTGTTGATATTCACAAACTGGTTCGCGGTTGCAACCTCACCCGGGTCTTGCCGGGTCATGATGGATACTGCAAAGTAGGCACCGACGTTAACGAACATACTCCAGAAAAGTGTGTGGGCAATCGGATCTAAAGATGTCAAACCCAATAAACCATGCGCCGCCAGTAATGAAATACCAAAGGGGCCCTCGGTAATAAACCCACTATCCATCCAGCCTGATCGTGCAAACGACGGCAGCAATGCCGTATACAACCAGACGGCAAAACCCAATACCAATCCCGCCAACGCTCCCTGACGATTACCATCTTTCCAGTACATACCACCCAATAGTGACGGCGCAAACTGCGCTACCGCCAGGAATGAAATCAAGCCAATCGATACCAGCGCATAGGCCTCGCCCGCACCGCGAAAGTACAAATAACCAAGCAGCAACAGAAACACAATCGTTAGACGGCGGATCAACATGATCAAACCGCTGACATCTTTTCGACGAGAGAACTCGGAATCCCGGCGCAGCAGAAAGGGCACGACCAGATCATTAGAGACCATGGTGGCCAGAGCAATTGTCTCCACAATCACCATACCAGTCGCGGCAGAAAGACCGCCAAGAAATGCCAGCAACGCTATCGCAGAATTACCCTGCGCCAGCGGCAATGTCAGCACTAACGCATCCGCCACAAAGGGTTGTCCTTGGTAATGCAGCATACCGGCCAGAGCAATTGGCATAACCAACAAATTGATCAGCAACAGATAGAGTGGAAAGAGCCAAACCGCGCGACGCATGTGATTCGGATCAACGTTTTCAACGACCATAATCTGAAACTGCCGGGGCAGCATCAGAATCGCCAACCCGGATAAAACTGTCAGCGAGAACCAGTTGCTGTAGTTAATCGAGTCGGGTTGTAAAAGCGTTGATATTTTGGGTATGGCTTCTGCCCGAGAAAATATATCGCCTAACCCATCGTTAAGGAACCAGACCACATAGATTCCTAGAGCCATGAATGCCAGGAGTTTAAAAAGAGATTCAAAGGCCACCGCCAGAACCATGCCCTCGTGACGTTCAGTGACATCCAAATGACGGGTACCAAAGACAATCGTAAACGCCGCCAGAATGATGGCGATAATTGCAGTGGAATCCGGCATAAAGGCCAGCGCTTCCAGCGCATCAGGAATAAGCGCTTCCGCGTCAGCAGGAAACAAAATCTTCAGACTGTAGGAAATCGCTTTGAGCTGCAGGGCGATATAAGGAATGATGCCTATGACAGCAATAATCGTCACGAGACCAGCCAGCAATTGACTTTTGCCGTAGCGTGCCGAAATAAAGTCAGCAATGGAAGTGAGGCGTAATGTTTTACTGATGCGGATCATCTTGAGGATGACCACCGCAAACAGAAACATAATCGTCGGCCCCAGATAGATCGTCAGAAAGCTGAAGCCTCCTGTCGTGGCGCGTCCGACGCTACCGTAGAACGTCCACGAAGTGCAATAAACCGCAATACCCAACGCGTAGACCGTGGCGCTCATTACCGATCGACCGGCGTCTGCCCGCCGATCCCCAAACCGAGCAATAGCGAACAACGCGCCCAGATAGGCAAAGGTCAGCAGACCAACCAACCATGAATCAATCATGGATTCTTTCGCTCCTGAGCTATTTGACTATACGGCGCCTTGGGCGTGAACGGCTCCGCGGCCCTACGTGCCAGAAGAATTATCAGCAACCACGCACCAAACAAACCCACGTAAAGGGCCGGCACTGACATCATGTGACCACGATAAACTGAAAGAATCGGGAAATTAAACACCAGCACAGCGAGCGAGCCAACTATGGCCAACTTGGGAACGCTTTTCTGTATCCCTTTAGGCATGCTTTCCCTCCTCTCGAACACTTAAAAAGAAAAACCGGCGCAGTAACCCACGCCGGCTCCTCTGTTTGTACAACCCCGCCTGTAGACAGATCGAAGTTGCGGGCTGATTCTTAAGACCAGCTCTTGTCCCGAGTTTTAACCCGGTGAGGGGCCACCCTCCTCCATGTATCTTTAGTAGCCCTTCAATTCGGTGCACAGTCTTCCAACCGTACACCGAATCCCCATTAGCCCTTGAGTTGCTCAAGGATATGTGGGTTTTCCAGTGTCGAAGTATCTTGCGTAACTTCTTCACCCTTAGCCAGCGAGCGAAGCAGACGGCGCATGATCTTGCCCGAACGGGTCTTCGGCAGGTTGTCACCAA
>CAZGHR010000050.1:0-10127 GCA_964525545.1 uncultured Dechloromonas sp. | reverse complement strand
CCGGTGAGCTTGCCTGCCGCCTGGTATCTGATTATTCACCCCGGAGTTGGCGTGCCAACTGCCGGGATTTTTACGGCGCCGGACTTGTGCCGAGATACGCCGGCCATTGACCCTGCGTCATGGGCAGAGTCTTTAGATCAGGGCGTGGGCGCTAATGATCTGGAGCCAGTGGCTGCGCGGCTTTATCCGGAAGTGGCGGCTGCCCTTGAGTGGCTGCGGCAACAGCCGGAAACGGACGGTCGCGTCCGTATGACGGGTTCAGGCGCATGCGTTTTTGCGGTATTCGAAGCGGAAATACCGGCGCAGGCTGTGCTTGAGCGCTTGCCATCTGTCTGGAAGGGGTGGGTCACCCCGGGTCTAGATCGGCACCCCCTGCATGAGTTGATTCCTGTCTGATTGGTAAGCGTAAAAAAGCGTTGCAGGGGGCTGTTCAAATCCGAAATTTCGGGTACAATTTCGGCCTCAACCCGTATAGGGGTGAGTGTTGGGGAGTCGCCAAGCTGGTTAAGGCACCGGATTTTGATTCCGGCATGCGAAGGTTCGAATCCTTCTTCCCCAGCCACTGAATTGCGGGCAGTTGCCAGAAAGCAGCTGCCCATTTTGTTTGTAGCTTCTACGTTAAATTTAACGCGTGCCGTCGACGGGCACACCGATTGGTTCAGGAAACCAAAAGGATAAGCAGATCATGGCCTTCCAAAACCTGATGGTCTTTGCCGGTAACGCTAACCCGAAGTTGGCGGCCGAAGTTTCTCAACGGCTGGGCTTGCCAATGGGTCGTGCCGATGTCGGCCGCTTTTCCGATGGCGAAGTCAGCGTTGAGATTCAAGAGCACGTGCGCGGCAATGACGTATTTGTCCTGCAGTCTACGTGTCATCCGTCGAACGACAATCTGATGGAGCTTCTGGTCATGGTCGACGCGCTCAAGCGTGCCTCGGCCGGCCGTATCACCGCTGCCATCCCGTATTTTGGTTATGCCCGTCAGGATCGTCGCTCGCGTTCTAATCGCGTGCCGATTGCTGCCAAGTTGGTTGCAAACATGCTCGTCGCCGCTGGCGTTGATCGTGTGATGACTATGGATCTACACGCAGAGCAGATCCAAGGCTTCTTTGATATCCCGGTCGACAATATTTACGGCCTGCCGATTTTGCTCGACGATGTTCAGAACAAGCATCTGGAAAAGCCGATTGTCGTATCGCCAGACCATGGTGGTGTCGTGCGCGCGCGTTCACTGGCCAAGCGCCTGGAATGTGATCTGGCCATTATCGATAAGCGTCGTCCGAAGGCCAATGTGTCGGAAGTGATGAATATCATCGGTGATGTGAGTGGTAAAGACTGCATCATTGTCGATGACCTCGTCGATACGGCGGGCACCTTGTGTAAGGCTGCCGTTGCCCTTAAAGAAAATGGCGCGCGTAGCGTGACTGCTTACTGTACGCACCCGGTGCTGTCGGGCGCAGCAGTTGAGCGCCTGAATGACTCAGTGCTCGACGAGCTCGTCGTGCTGGACACGATTCCGCTCAGCGAGGCCGCACAAAAATGTTCACGCATCCGTCAATTGTCGGTTGCAGAGTTGCTGGCGGAAACCATCCGCCGCATCAGCAAGGAAGATTCTGTTTCCTCGCTGTTTATCGACTGAGGCATTCGCCCCGGTCACTTAACCGGATAACCTGGTCGCGGGTTATCTAATTTCTGGAGTAAGTTATGAACTTTGAATTTAATGCTACCAAGCGCGATGTGCAGGGATCGAGTGCGAGCCGCCGCCTGCGTCGTGCTGGCCGAGTACCCGGTGTCATTTATGGCGCAGGCAAGCCGGCTGAATCGTTCGACGTAGATCACAACGAGATTTATCAGTGTCTGCGTAAAGAAGCTTTCCACGCCTCTGTTGTTACGGCGATTGTTGATGGCCAGAAGCAGGATGTGCTCCTGCGCGACGTTCAGCTGCATGCTTACAAACCGCTGGTTCTGCACGTTGATTTCCAACGCGTTGATGCCAACACCGAAGTTCACACCAAGGTGCCACTGCACTTTGTGAACGGTGAAGTTTGCCCAGGCGTTAAGCTGCAAGGCGGTATCGTTAGCCACGTGATTACCGAAATTGATGTGGCTTGCTTGCCTAAGGCACTGCCAGAGTTCATCGAAGTGGATCTGAAGACCCTGGAAATGGGCCACTCGATGCACGTGACCGATCTGAAGCTGCCAGCTGGCGTGCGTGTTGTTCAGCATGGCGCAGGCAACCCAGTCGTGGCTGCTGTGATGTCTGTTAAGGGCTCTGACGCTAGCGCCGGTGCTGCTGCCGACGAAAGCGCCACACCAGCAGCCTAAGTGATCTCTGCCGGCTTTGCCGGTATAGTCCTTGAAAGCCGTGCCGGTTCGCCGCACGGCTTTTTTAATGGAAATGCGCTACGCTACGCCCTACGATGATGAATCCCGAAACTCAAACGCCTAAAGTCGCTGCAAAACCTAAAGCGCCGGCAGTGCTATCGCCTATTCGCTTAATTGTGGGGTTGGGGAACCCCGGCGCCGAGTATGAGCGCACGCGTCATAACGCCGGATGCTGGGCACTGGATGAAATCGCACGTGTGATCGGTGCCACCGCGTTTAGCACCGACAAGAAAATGAAAGCAGAGGTTGCCTCAACCAATGTCGATGGCCGCAAAGTCTGGCTGATCAAACCGCAAACCTATATGAACTGTTCGGGTCAATCAGTGGGTCCGTTTGCGCGCTTCCATAATATTCAACCCGCCGAAGTGTTGGTGCTTCACGATGAGTTGGATCTGTTGCCTGGCCAGCTGCGCGTCAAGTTGGGCGGCAGTAGTGGTGGTCATAATGGCCTCAAGGACATCCAGTCGGCGCTAGGGACGCCAGATTACTGGCGTTTACGCATCGGTATTGGCCATCCGCGCTCTCTGCAGCTCAACCAGGGCGTGGCCGATTTTGTGTTACATCGGCCACGGCAGGAAGAGCAGATCGACATCGATCGCGCCTTAGATCGTATTGGGGCAGAATCGCAGCTGCTAGTGCGCGGTGATATGGCAGAGGCTCAACGTCTACTGCACACCACCCCCCAAGTCCTTTAGCGACCTGTGGATGCCGCTGGCTATTTAAACGGCCAGATGCCTTGCTGGTTTGCCGGGTTTTTGGGATCGTTGCCATCGGCAATAGCTTTGTTAGCCGCCATGGTTTTTTGATCCGCAGCTTCCCAGCCGCCGCCCAGGGCCATGTAGAGCGAGACTTGTGACAAAGCACGATCGGCCTGGCTTTGTGCCAGGTTCAGCTGTGCTTTGAACAAGCTATCTTCGGCATTGAGCACGGTCAGATAATCGGTGTATCCATAGTTAAACTGCATGCTCGACAGGTTGGCATAGGTTTTAAGCGTGCCAACCTGTTGCTGGCGGGCAGTTACCAGCTTACGCGTTTCGGTTGTTGCGATCAGCGCATTGTCGGTATCGCGGAAGGCGTTTTCTACAGATTGCAGATATTGGGACATCAGTGCCTGTTGTTCTGCCTTGGCAGACATATAGCGACCGTAAATTTCGCCGCCTTTGAACAGTGGGCCGAGCACGGTTGGTCCAAAGTCCCAGATCCCGGATCCTGGTCCGAACAAAGACCCCAAAGCAGTTGCTGAAGTGCCTAGGGTCGCGGTCAGCGAGATGTTCGGGAAAAATTGCGCTTTAACGGCGCCTATTTGGGCGTTGGCAGCAATCAGCTGTTGTTCGGCCAGGCGAACATCGGGGCGACGAGCAAGGAGATCCGAAGGCAGGCCGGCCGGAGGTGTTGGTAACACGAGTTGATCAATGGGTTTGCCGCGGGGAATAGGGCCCGGGTTGCGACCCAAAAAGAAATTCAGATTGTTTTCCTGTTGGCCAATAGCTTGAACCAGTGGCGGAATGGCGGCTTCCGCTGCATCAACCTGCGATTGAATCTGCGATACCTGCACCATATTGGCGGTGCCATAACGGAAGCGCAGGTCGAAAATACGCAGCGTGGTTTTGTAGTTTTCCAATGTCTGTTTTGCAACCGCCAACTGCTGGTCGAGCGAGCGCAACGTGACATAAATGTTAGCCACTTCACCAGCAACGCTTAATGCGATGGCTTGACGTGTAGCAATTGCGGCAGCCTCTTGGGCGGCAGCCGCCTCGTACTGGCGACGTAGGCCACCAAATACATCCAGTTGCCATGAGGCAGGTAGCGCCATGGTGCCGATGGTCGTCAAGCTGCCTGGGGTGCTTGTCACCACGCTTTGGTTCAAGCCCGCAAACTTACCGCGTTCACCGGCCGCATAATATTCAACCTGTGGGAAAAATTTGCCGCGCGTTGAGATCAGCTGACCACGAGCTTGACGGACGTTAGCGATCGCCGACTGCAGATCACGATTGTTCTGCAACCCTGCTTCGACCAGTTCATTCAGAACCGGGTCGTTAAAACCTTGCCACCAGCTATCGCTGGCCAGTTGAACGTCCGTGCTAATCGTTGGGGTAGGCGAAGCCGCGGCCGAGCGGAATGATTCTGGATTGTTGGTGTCCGGGCGCTCATAGTCAGGGCCAACGGCACAACCTGTGAGTATGCCGGCGCTGAGGAGTAAGCCGATCAGTGAACGGGGGTAATGACGTGTCATTTGGCATCCTCCCCTTGAGCCGGCGCCTCGAGATTGTGTGGGCCCGGTTTGGCTGGCGTGTCGGCAACCATTTGTTTTTTCTTTTCGCTCAGCTCTTCAAACACCACGAAGAAGAGGGGAACGAAAATAATGGCGATCATGGTGGCGCCGATCATGCCGCCGATGATGCCGGTCCCGATAGAGTGGCGGCTATTGGCCGAGGCACCAACGGCGGTGGCCAGGGGTACACAACCCAGGATAAAGGCCATAGAGGTCATCATGATCGGGCGGAAGCGGACTTCGGCGGCTTGTAGCGCTGCGTCAATAATTGACATACCCTTTTCTTCAACGTTGGCCACCGCAAACTCCACAATCAGAATGGCGTTTTTGGCAGCCAGCGCGATCAGGGTGACGAGGCCGATCTGGAAGTAAACATCATTTTCCAGGCCGCGTAAAAATACAGCGATGAGCGCGCCACAAAGTGCAAAAGGTACGGCGAACATCACGCTGAATGGCAGGGACCATTTTTCGTATAAGGCGGCCAGAATCAGGAAGACCATGACCAGCGCAAAGGCAAACACAAAGACAGCAGTGCTGCCGGATTTGAGTTGTTCATAGGCTTCACCCGACCACGCGATCTTGTAACCGGAAGGCAGCACCTCGTCGGCAATCTGCTGCATGGCCTTGATTGCCTGACCCGAGCTGTATCCAGCCGCATTGTTGCCGGTAATCTGAACGGCAGGGTACGCGTTAAAGCGGGTCACAATATCCGGACTCGCTTCATAGCGGTAGCTGATCAGTGCGCGCAATGGCACCATGGCGCCTGTCCGGGAGCGGACGTACATCGTATCGAAAGCGGATGGGTCCTGGCGGTAGTCGGCATCTGCCTGCACAATCACCTGCCATAGACGGTTTTGGTAGGCGAACTGGTTAACGTATTGCGAGCCGATCATCGTCTGCAGGGTGTCGTAGACATCATTAACAGCGACGTCCAGCAGCTCGGCCTTGCCTCGATCAACGTTCACGAACATTTCTCGGGCATTCGTGCTGAAAGTGGTATTTAGCGCTGTTAGCTCCGGCCGTTTTTTAGCAGCAGCCATGAAGCGGATGGTCTGTTCTTCGAGCTCGTCTACTGAGCCATTGCCTGTTTGTTCCAGCCACATCTGGAAACCGCCAGTGGTGCCCAGACCAGGAATGGATGGTGGGTTGACCGGAATGACAATGCCATCGTTCTGGCTCATGAAGTGCTTGCGACCATCATCAATGATGGTGAAAGCGGAAGATGCTTTGTCCGTTCTTTCGTTAAAAGCCTTCAGGCCAATGAACAACGTGCTGGCGCTGGGGAGCACCTGTGAGTCGATAATGCTGTAACCCGCGTAGCTGGTGGCGTAGCCGACGCCGGGCTGATCCTGGAACCAGTTGGCACCAGCTTCTGAGAATGCAGCAGTCCGTTGCAGGCTTGCTGCTTTAGGCATGACTACGGCACCAAACAGGTAACCCTGATCTTCTTCCGGCACAAAGGAGCCAGGTACGACGCGGAACAGGACAATCAGCGTAAGAATGACGCCGCCAAAAATCATGAATGATGGTTTGCGATGGATCATTGTCCATTTGACCGCCATCATGTAGTGATCACGAATCTTATTGAACAGATTTTCGAAACCAACAAAGAAGCGGGGTTTTGCCACAGCATCTTCATCTGTTTTGGCGCGAATCAGAATAGCCGCCAGTGCAGGTGAGAGGGTCAGGGCAACAATGGCAGACAAGGTTACTGAGACCGAGAGGGTCAGCGCAAATTGGCGATAAAGCTGGCCGGTAATGCCGGATAGGAAAGCAACGGGAACGAACACGGCAATCATCACCAGCGTCGTTGCCACAATGGGTCCCGTGACTTCAGACATGGCCACTGCAGCAGCCTCGCGTGGCTTCATGGTCGGGTTTTCTTCCATGATCCGTTCAACGTTTTCGATCACCACAATGGCGTCATCAACGACCAGGCCGATCGCCAGCACGAGGCCGAACATGGTGAGCATGTTGATCGAGAAGCCAAATAGGCTCATGCCGATGAAAGTACCGATAATCGATACAGGCACGGCAACCAGAGGAATCAGTGTGGCTTTCGGCTTCTGCAAGAACATGAAAACCACCAGCACCACCAGAATCATCGCTTCGAAGAAGGTGTGGATCACTTCTTCAATGGATGAGTTGATGAACTCGGTGGCGTCCAGCGTGATCTCGTAAGTAACGCCGGGTGGGAAGCTCGGTTTCAGTTCTTCCAGTTTTGCCTTAACGGCTTCAGCAACATTTAACGCGTTATAACCAGGCTGGAAGTAGATCAGCAACAGTGCGGCGTTGTCTTTGTTGGTTTTAACGTCAAAGTTGTAGGTTTGCGAACCAAGCTCGGCACGGCCAACATCGCGCATGCGCACGATGGCGCCTTCCGATCCTGGCATCACAGAAGGTTTGCCGGCCTTGACGATGATGTTTTCAAACTCTTCGGGGGTCTGCAACATACCGTTGGTGGTGACCGAGAAGTTCTGGATGACCTGACCATTGGATGGTAGCTGCCCCAGCTGACCCACCGCGTACTGCTGGTTTTGAGCGCGGATAGCGTTGGCAATATCGTTGGTCGTCAGTTTGTAGAGGGTGAGTTTGGTCGGATCTAGCCAGATGCGCATGGCATAGTTGGGATTGCCGCCAACGGTTGCCATGCTGGAGCCTGGAATACGCTGAATTTCGTTGAGCACGATGATATTGGCGAAGGTGCTTAACTCGGTCAGATCATATTTGTTGTCCGGATCCTTGATCGCCACCACCATCATGATGGATGAGCTCTTCTGCTGGATGTTGACGCCCTGATTGCGCACTGACTGTGGCAACTGAGGGAGTGCCGTATTCACCCGGTTGAGCACATCGGTTTGCGCCAGAGCCGGATCTTTGTTGATGTCGAAGTAGATGCTTAGTGTCATGTTTCCGGCCGTATTGGTCGAATACATGTAGAGCATCCCATCGGCACCATTGACCTGTAGCTCGATAGGAGAGGCGACGTTTTGCGAGACGGTTTCGGCATTGGCGCCAGGATAGGTCGTCGACACCTGAATCTGTGGCGGCGTGATGTTCGGGTACTGCGCAATAGGTAGGGACAGCATTGCCACCAGACCGGCAATGGTAATGACGATGGAGATGACGGCCGAAAAAATCGGTCGATCGATAAAGAACTTCGAGAACATGATTGATGGGCCCCGTTCGCTTATTGAGCGGGGCGCGTTGCTGGCGCCTGTAAGGTATTCGGCACAGGTGCCGGTGCATTAGGGATGCCCGGAGCCAGAGGCACCTCTTTGGGTGCAACCAGTTTGGGGGTTGGTGCAGGTGCTACCGGCATTGGAAGCTGTTTAGGATCCTGTGCCTGGTTGGCCTCTGATTGAACTTGTGCGCCAGCGCCGTAAGGGTTTGACTGCTGAGCTTCTGTTGGTGGCATAGGCAATTTGACAGGCTGCGCTTCAGGCGCCTTGACGGCGGATGGCTTCACGAGCTGATTGGGCGACATGCGTAGTACGTTGCTAACCACAACGCGTTCGCCCGGATTCAAACCATCGTTAATGACCCAGTTAGGGCCATTCCAGTAGCCGGGTGTTACAGTGCGCGAATGAACGCGATTTTCCTGGTCAACGACCCAAACGTAAGCGCCCTGGCTGCTTTGTTGCACTGCCGCTTGGGGAACCAGATAAACGTTTTTCTGAACCAGGCCGATGATCGTTGCAGTAACAAACTGGCCCTGTTGTAATGCGCTGCTCGGATTCGGGAAGACTGCGCGCATCAGGCGTGTGCCGGTGTCAACGTTATAGAGCACATCGGCAAAACCGATCTTGCCAACGTATGGATACAGCGTACCGTCTGACATGGTGATGGTCACATCCAGATCGGTCAGGTTGCTGGCGGTCAACTGTTGCTTCTTCAGCAGTCGGTCTACATTGAGCATCTGATCTTCAGATACCGAGAAATACACCCACATCGGATCCATCTGGTTCACGACCGTGAGTTCGGAGTTTGGGCTGCCGACTTGCAGATAGGTGCCTAATGCCTGTTTGCGCACAGAGGCCAAACCATTGATGGGTGACCTGATGGTGCAGTACTCTAGGTTGAGCTGAGCGGTTTCCACGTTGGCACGCGCCTGGTCTACGCCAGCCTGCGCCCGCAGGAAATTGCCGGTCGCCGTGTCCAGGTCCTGTTGCGAAAGAGCTTTAGCCGCGGCGAGCGGCTTGATGCGGTTCAGCGTTAGCGTAGCAGTGCGCAGTGAGGCTTCTTGGGCAACCAGTGCGGCTTTGGCGGCGTCGAGTTGGGCGACAAATGGGCGTTTGTCCATTTCGAAAAGGATGTCACCGGCTTTAACCCACGAGCCTTCTGTATAGACCTGCTTTTCGAGGAAGCCCGAAACACGTGTGTAGATCGCCACAGATTGCGGGCTACGTGTTTGGCCAACCAGCTGCGATTCCAGAGGCACGGTCATCGGTTGAACCTCGATGGTATCCACGCCCAGGGCGAAGTGGGCCTTCATATAGGGTATGACGACATCATTCTTGATCACATGAATGGCAATGAGCACGCCAAAAACAATTGCCACCGGTTTGTGCCAGCGCGGATTCTTTAGTGCTCCAACAATGTCTTCTTTGTTGAGATTTTTCAGGGAGGCCCAGTCAAAGTTGCGTACCGTTTCGGTGGCTTGGTGAATACGGTTTAGCAGTGCATCGGGAATGAATTTGGCCATGATCAGAAAGCAAAAAGAATAAAGACAGATGCGTAGAGCGCTTCTGTCTGAAATTGTTGGCGAAAGGGTTAGAACTTTACCATAGGGAAAGCGTATTTTGCTTTAATTTTCAGACAGATAGTGTTTAAAAGGTGGCATAATCCTGCATCGCAACAAATTAGATCGAAAAGCAAATGAAAGACTTTGGTCAGCGCCTCTATCTCACCGGGGTTGGTGCGGATACGAATGAGCACGATCTACAGGATCTGATTGTCAAATACACCCGCTTGGCACCCTGTAAGATCGACCGGGTTGACCTCGACACAGCGTTACCAGCCTATGTGCTGGAATTCGAGGCGCTGCGCGATGGGGACATTCAGCAGATTGCCAGCCGGATTAACGGCATGTATTGGCATGGTCAGGAAATTTACGCGCACGTGATCTGAACGCGGTGCTTTAGAATAGCGCCCATATTTAAAAAAGCACTTCAAGGAACACCATGAGTCTCAAATGCGGCATCGTCGGCCTGCCTAACGTCGGCAAATCTACCCTGTTCAATGCGCTGACCAAAGCAGGTATTGCAGCGGAAAACTATCCGTTCTGCACTATCGAACCGAATGTCGGTATTGTGGAAGTGCCGGATCCCCGTCTCGATGCACTGTCGGAAATTGTAAAACCGCAGCGTGTACAGCCGGCAATCGTTGAATTCGTTGATATTGCTGGCCTGGTGGCGGGCGCATCGAAGGGCGAAGGCCTCGGCAACCAGTTCCTGGCCAATATCCGTGAAAC
>CAZGHR010000049.1:0-10293 GCA_964525545.1 uncultured Dechloromonas sp. | reverse complement strand
TGAAAGTGTCATCACACTTTCTGATTAAGCGAGATGGTGCGCTGGTGCAATTTGTTCCGGTTGCGCAACGGGCTTGGCATGCCGGTGTTTCTAATTGGCAGGGCCGTGAACGATGCAATGACTTTTCGATTGGCATCGAATTAGAGGGTGATGACGACACGCCTTTTGAACCCGCTCAGTATCAGACGTTGCAGGGATTGTTGAAGTCTTTGGTTGACCTCTGGCCAATCAAGGCGATAACGAGTCATGCGCATATTGCGCCGGTGCGTAAGACCGATCCGGGACCTTGTTTTGATTGGTCGCAAGTCGAGAGCCTATTTCACACGATTGATGTGGTGCGTTAAGCGAATACCTAGAAAGCCACGTTGGCGCGTAACCCAACGATGGTTGCGTTCGGGATCGCCTGGTTAGGGTTATTGGGCATGGGCGCTTTGCCGCCAGGATTCACCGCATATTGAAAAAACGGCTGTAAGGTTAGCCAGGGAGATATAGGTGCCTGATAGGTGAGTTCAATCAGGGATTCGGCTGTTGCCATGGGCGTTTGTGTGCCAGCCAAAATATTCTGCGCACTGATCTGACCATTCAGAAAAGGTGTAAATTTGGCCCAGGCAAAACCTAGGCCAATAATATCTTCCGGTCGACGCTCAAATAGGCCAATATAAGCGAGACCCGTATCAAAATACCAAGTGATCAGGTTGCGACTTGTTTGCGGGCTATAGGTGACACGGGCAAAGGCATTAAGGCCTTGAGTGCTGCTGTTTTTTTCACGCCAGAGAGCTTGATCGATCAAGCCGTATACGGAATATTGTCCTTTGTAGGTTGTATTGATCGGGTTGCTAAATGTGCGGCCACTCTCGGAGAGAGTGACGTTGTTAATCGTGTAGGAGTTGTACCAGCCGCCTAGTTTGTAATAACCCGGTAGCACTTGATTGCCGAGGAACCACCCAGGGGAGAAAGCGGTTTCAAGCCAGGAGAGCGTACCGTTGCCAACGGGTAATGTGGTGCCATATTGTGAGGAGGAGGTGTCCGGACCATTGGGTATGCCGTTCATGACAGATGCTGTGATTTTCCAGTCCTCGTTAAAGTCATAGCTGGCGAGCAAACCTGGCGCGGCGTTCGGGTAACCGGGGCCGCTGCCGGGCATATTGGCTTCCCAACCATCAGGAAAACCGAATGTCGAATTGACGAATACGTTGGCGGTAGGGCTGATGATGTAATACCTATCGGCTTCGAGTAGGCCGGCGCGAATTCCGAGTTGATTGTCCATTAGCTTTTGTTCGAACCAGAACTCACCCACCTTGGGAATTGATGGATTTGCTTCCACATTGGTCGTTGTAAGAACGCTGCCGACGAACTGTGTGGCGAGGTTTTGCCCCTGTATGCCATAGCCGGTAAAGTGAATCTTTCCGCCTTTCCAGCCGATTGCTTTGTTGAGATCGATATCAATCTCAAGATCTAACAGACCATCGTAGACAAATCCTTGCCGAATACCCCCCTGGGTATTGCCCACATAGTCGCTGGTCTGGTTAAGGGTAAAGCCGATGCCATATTGATCCAGTGCAGATCTAAGGCCGCCCCAGTCACCCAATAGCGTCGAGGGAACGACAAAATCAGATCGGGTTGGCAACACCTCTTCTTTAGTCATTCTGGGCAAAGAGCTAGACGCTATCTGCGCTTGCGCGGGTATAACCAAAGACAGTATCACCAGGCAGGCAAGGCGGTTGATTAGTTTGTGCAAGGCGTTGGTTTGGGTGTTCATCACATGTGCTGCCGCTATTAATACAAAAGCCACCCGAAGGTGGCCTTAGTACTGAAGCGCTTGGCTTTTATGCGACCTGCTTGTTGGCTTCAGCCATCGACAGGGTGCTGAGCTGGCGAATCAACTCAAGCTCCGGTGGCAGACGATCGGCCAGCTTGTCGAACCATTCCTTGTGCGACTCGAGTTCCTTCTCCCAACCCGCTGCATCCAGCTTGGTCAGTTTATTGAAGTCTTCACGCGTCATGTCCAGACCGGTCCAGTCGATATCTTCGTAGTTCGGTGTCCAGCCCAGAGCGGTTTCCTTGGCATTGACACGACCCTTGACGCGATCAACGATCCACTTGAGAACGCGCATGTTGTCGCCAAAACCTGGCCACATGAACTTGCCATCTTCGTCAACACGGAACCAGTTCACACAGAAGATGCCCGGTGGGTTGTCGACCGTGTTGCCCATCTTCAACCAGTGGCGGAAGTAGTCGCCCATGTTGTAGCCACAGAACGGCAGCATGGCGAATGGGTCACGGCGAACAACGCCTTGAGCACCGAAAGCTGCTGCAGTCGTTTCCGAACCCAAGGTCGATGCCAGGTAGACACCGTAGTTCCAGTTAAAGGCTTCGTAAACCAGTGGCACAGTCGTTGCACGACGACCACCGAAGATGAATGCCGAGATCGGTACGCCAGCAGGATCTTCCCAGGCGCTATCCACAGACGGGCACTGGTTGGCCGGTGCGGTGAAACGCGAGTTCGGGTGGGCGGCTTTACGACCGGATTCCTTGGCCATTTCTGGCGTCCAGTCTTTGCCTTGCCAGTCGATCAGGTGTGCAGGCGCTTCTTTGGTCAGGCCTTCCCACCAGACATCGCCATCATCGGTCAGCGCGACGTTAGTGAAGATGATGTTTTCTTTTAGAGTGGCCAGGGCGTTGTAGTTGGTTTTTTCGCTGGTGCCCGGTGCAACGCCGAAGAAACCGGCTTCCGGGTTGATGGCGTAGAAACGGGTGACGCCATCTTTATCTTTGCGTGGTTTGATCCAGGCGATGTCATCACCAATGGTGGTGATCTTCCAGCCGTTAAAGCTCTGTGGTGGAATCAGCATGGCAAAGTTGGTCTTGCCGCAGGCCGACGGGAACGCCGCTGCAACGTAAGACTTTTCACCTTCTGGCGATTCAACACCAAGAATCAGCATGTGCTCGGCCAGCCAGCCTTCATCGCGGGCCATGCTCGAAGCGATGCGCAGGGCGAAACACTTCTTGCCGAGCAGCGCATTGCCACCGTAACCCGAGCCATAAGACCAGATTTCACGGGTTTCAGGGTAGTGAACAATGTATTTGGTGTCGGGGTTGCAAGGCCAGGCCGAGTCTTTTTCGCCTTTAGCCAGCGGTGCGCCAACGGTATGGACGCAAGGAACGAATTCGCCATCCGTGCCCAGCAGTTCAACAACGGCTTTGCCCATGCGAGTCATGGTGCGCATGTTGGTAACGACGTAAGGCGAATCGGAAATTTCGATACCGATGTGAGCGATCGGAGAACCCAGTGGGCCCATCGAGAATGGAATCACGTACATCGTGCGACCATGCATACAGCCCTTGAACAGGCCGTTGAGCGTGGCGCGCATTTTGGCAGGCTCTTCCCAGTTGTTGGTCGGGCCGGCATCAATCTGCTTTTCCGAGCAGATGTAGGTGCGGTCTTCAACGCGGGCGACGTCTGACGGATCGGAGAATGCCAGGTACGAGTTAGGACGCTTGGCTTCATTCAGCTTGATCAGCGTGCCCGAAGCGACCATTTGTGCGCACAGGCGATCGTATTCTTCCTGCGAGCCATCACACCAGACCACCTGATCAGGTTCTGTCAGTTGAGCAATCTCTTCAACCCAGGCCTTCAGGCGGGTGTTCTTAACGTATTCAGGGGCGTTGATGGCGACCATGGTTTCTCCTGTATGTCCTTGTTGCTGTCCGCTGGATTGCGTTAGCTGAAGCGTGCTGACCAGTCTTCTTGTGGTGAATGTCCGGTGCGCAAAGGCGCATCTCTCATATAAGACTGTAATTATCGCACTTCATGCACAGCTAAGAAAGTCGGCGTATGCTTTCACCAAAGAAAAAACTCCGGGGAGATAGTGCGGTGAGCGACAAAATCGATAAAAATCAAAACGATAGCGGCAATTCTGCAAAAAACAACACGCAACGGCTGCGAGAATCGGCCCTCTACTATCACCGCTTTCCCAAGCCGGGCAAGATTGCAGTCACCCCCACCAAGCAATTAACTAATCAATATGACCTCTCCATGGCCTATTCGCCAGGGGTTGCGGCGGCTTGTGAGGAAATCGTTGCCAAACCGGAAGAGGTGGCCACGCTCACTTCCAGAGCCAATCTCGTGGGCGTGATTACTAATGGTACAGCGGTGCTGGGCTTGGGAAATATCGGCCCGCTGGCGGCAAAGCCTGTCATGGAGGGCAAGGGTGTTCTCTTCAAGAAATTTGCCAACATCGATGTGTTCGATCTGGAGGTCAGTGAAAACGATCCGGATAAGCTGGTAGAAATTATTGCCAGCCTGGAGCCCACCTTCGGTGGCATTAACCTCGAAGATATCAAAGCGCCGGAGTGCTTCTATATTGAGAAGAAGCTGCGCGAGCGCATGAAAATCCCGGTCTTCCACGATGACCAGCATGGCACGGCCATCGTGGTGGGGGCCGCAGTGCTCAATGGACTGAACCTACTTGGTAAAGATCTGAAGCAGATCAAACTAGTGACCTCGGGTGCGGGCGCTGCTGCGTTGGCCTGTCTGGGGCTGTTGGTGCAACTGGGCATCCCCGTTGAGAACATCTGGGTCACGGATATCCACGGCGTCGTTTATGAAGGCCGTCCGGAAGATATGGACGAAATCAAGGCGCGCTATGCCAAGAAGACGGATGCCCGTAAGTTGGCAGAAGTGATTGAAGGCGCTGATGTCTTCCTGGGCCTTTCCGCCGGCGGGGTGCTCAAGCCGGAGATGGTGGCCAAGATGGCCAAGGATCCGTTGATTCTGGCATTGGCCAATCCCACACCGGAAATTCTGCCGCATGAGGTGAAGGCAGTCCGTGACGATGCCATTATCGCGACGGGGCGTTCGGATTATCCGAACCAGGTGAACAATGTGCTGTGCTTCCCGTTCATCTTCCGTGGCGCACTGGATGTGGGCGCATCGACCATTACTGAAGAAATGAAGTTGGCGGCGGTTAAAGCCATTGCCGATCTGGCGCGCGCCGAACAGTCGGACGTTGTTGCGTCTGCTTACGGTGAAAAGGTGAGTGGCTTTGGCCATGAATACCTGATTCCCAAACCGTTTGATCCGCGTCTGATTGTGAAAATCGCACCAGCCGTTGCTAAAGCAGCGATGGATTCTGGGGTGGCTACCCGGCCGATTCGTGACTGGGATTCGTATCTGCAAAGTCTGAATGACTTTGTGTATCACTCTGGCATGATCATGAAGCCGGTTTTTGCTCAAGCCAAATTGTCGCCTAAGCGTATTGTCTTTGCCGAAGGCGAAGAAGAGCGCGTGCTGCGTGCTGTCCAGGTGATCTGCGATGAAGCTATCGCTAAACCGGTGTTGATTGGCCGGCCGGCAGAAATTGCACGAAAGATCGAGGCTGCCGGTTTGAGAATCCGTGAAGGCGTTGATTTCGAGGTCATTTACAACGATGGTGCGTTCTTCGAAGCGCATTACGAGGAGTTCTGGCAGGAATATCACCGACTGACCGAGCGCAAGGGCGTCGGAGCAGAGTATGCCAAGCGGGAGATCCGTCGTCGGGCAACACTCTATGCTGCATTGATGGTGCGGTTGGGTTATGCCGATGGTCTGGTTTGTGGCACCTTCGGTCGCTATGAGTTGCATCTGACCCACGTTGAAAACATCATCGGCAATGCGGAAGGTGTGGATCGTTTGTCTGCGATGAACCTGCTGATGTTGCCAGGCCGCACGGTGTTTATTGCAGATACCTATGTGAATTACGATCCGACCGTAGAAGAACTGGTGACGACGACATTGCTGGCGGCTGAAGAAATTCGCCGTTTCGGTATAGCGCCTAAGGTGGCATTGCTGTCGCATTCGTCATTTGGCAGTCTGGATACGCCAACGGCACAGAAGATGCGGGCGCTTCTGGCGCGTCTGCATGAAGTGGCGCCGTCGCTGGAAGTAGAAGGCGAGATGCATGGTGATGCGGCGCTTGATGAGGTGATCCGCTCACAGGTCTTCCCGAATAGTCGTTTGAAAGGGCCGGCCAATCTACTGGTGATGCCCAATCTGGATGCGGCTAACATTGCATTCAATCTGCTCAAGGTGGCCGCAGGGGATAATCTGACCGTGGGCCCGATTCTGCTGGGTTCGCGTAAACCGGCCCATATTCTGACGCCAACGGCAACAGTAAGGCGCATTGTGAATGTGACGGCGCTGGCAGTGGTTGATGCCCTGATGGATGAGCAGCAGCGAAGCTGAAATATTGCTTAAGAGAAGCTGTCTATCTTGTTAATTTGATTGATTTTGCGCCCGAATTTTCTTTGGAAAGTTCGGGCGTTTGCGCTAGAATACAGCCATCGAATATGAATACTGTTCCGTCAGGCGACCGCCGACGGAACGCTTTGCCCGGATGGTGCATGTTTATGGCTTTGAATAAGCGTTTTCTCTCTCGGAAATTAATTGCGGCACTCGTCATGAGCGGCATGCTGTCTGCCTCTGCCAGTTATGCGGCTACAACGTCGAAGAGTTCGGCAGCTTCCGATAGTAAGCAGAGCAACAAGAGCAAAACCGTCGCCGCAAAGAGCAAAAAGAATGCAAAGCCTGTTAAGTCTCAGGCAATGAAGGAAACGCCAAAGACGGTTGCAGCGCAGAATGCAGCGCGTGACAAAGTGGTGAGTGCCACGTCCAAGAAACCGAGCCGTCTGTTAGCGAGTAAAAAACCACGGGATAACCCGCCAAAGAACTGGGGTGAGTGGAATGGCCCGGTAGGCAGCTCGCCAGGCTTGCATTCGCATGCGGCATTGCTATTGGATATGCAGAATGGTGAAGCTGTGTATCAGAAGAATGCAACGCAAATTGTGCCGATTGCATCGATTACCAAGCTGATGACCGCCATGGTGATGCTTGACGCACATCTGCCGATGAATGAAGAGTTTTACATTACCGATGATGATGTGGATACCCTGAAGGGCAGCCGCTCTCGGCTGGCGGTGGGTACGCAACTGTCGCGACAGGAAGCGCTGTTACTGGCGCTGATGTCGTCGGAAAATCGCGCGGCACACGCGCTGGGTCGTAACTACCCCGGTGGGATTCCTGCCTTTGTGGCTGCGATGAATCGCAAGGCACAAGAGCTTGGTATGACGAATTCCCGTTTTCTTGATCCTACGGGTTTGAATTCGGGCAATGTCTCTACAGCGCGCGATCTGGCCAAGATGGTGACAGCGGCTTCGAAGTACCCACAAATTCGTGAAGCATCCACCACGACGGATGCGAAGTTTGATGTGCGTGGTCGTATGCAGGAATACCGCAATACCAATCCGCTGGTGCGTTCAGACGACTGGGATATCGGCGTGACAAAGACCGGTTTTATTCGTGAAGCGGGTAAATGTCTGGTGATGCAGGCCAAGGTGAACAACCGTCCGATGGTATTTGTACTGCTGGACTCGGAAGGTTCGATGACCCGCGTGGGCGATGCGAATCGCCTCAAGAAGTGGGCAGAAGCTCAGAGCTAATCGGTTCAGAGGCGCGCGCCCAGTGCGCGTGACACCTCGTCTGCGCACGCTTTGAGTGCTGGCACCCACACGGTCTCATGCTCACTAAAGCGATCGCTGGGTGAGGAAACCGATATTGCCGCAACGAGTAGTCCTTGGTCATCACGAACGGGGGCAGCGACACAGCGCAAGCCAAGCTCGGCTTCTTCATTGTCAAAAGCAATGCCTGCGTTACGTACCTGGATTAGTGCGCTGTTTAAGCTCGATAGATCGGTCAGAGAGTGATCGGTATTGCCCGGTAGCCCGGTGCGTTTAGCGTAGGCTGCAACGTGAGCGGCGCTTTCTTCTGCGAGAAATAGTTTGCCGAGAGAGGTTAAGTGCAGCGGTGCCCGAGACCCGACGCGGTAGAAGACACGCACCCGTGCCGCATTAGCGGCCGCGCGATCCAGATAAATAATGTCGTCGCCATCTCTAATCGCCAGATTCACGGGCTCACCAATTTGCTCGTGCAGTTGTTCGATGAAGGGACGTGCAACATCGCGAATCTGCAGGCGCTCACGAACCAGATTGCCGTACTCTAGCCAGCGCAAACCCAGTCTATAAAATCCACCGGCCTGATGTTCTACCAGGCCGATGCTGGCTAATGCACCCAGAATGCGATGCACCGTAGAAATGTTGAGGCCAGATTCACTGGCCAGGAGCTTTAATCCTACGGGCGATGGGTGGCCGGCCAGAATGCCGAGCAGCAAGTCAGCACGTTCGAACACTTGAATACCCGTATTTGTCGTGCGCTTTGTTTGGGCTTCGGAAGTCATGGATCAGGCAGTTAGCGTTTAGAAAAGATAGAATGCGTGCAGGAAAAATTTTAGAGAATCGACCTTATTTTACTATGTGAAAACAGGTCTTGACGCAGGGATAGCAGATGACAGGTTGTTGCACTTTGCCGCCGCGTGAAGCGCCGGCGATTCCGTTGTGGATTAATGGACGCCCAGTACTGGCGATGCCGCTGGAATTTAATGAGATTCGTGAAGCGGCCACTCAACGATTGATTCGTCGTGTACCTATGATCGATGCGGTATTGGCAGCAAGTTCGATTGAATGTGCAAATCAGTCGCAGCGATTAGCCCCGGAAGCCGTGAAAAGTTTTCTGACGACTTTGTTGCAGGCTTTAGAAGAGCTGGAAGATCATTTTGCGGGGCTCAGCGCCGTGGAAAGTCATACGCATCTCGAGTCAGGCAAAGCGGATGTGGCGAACGCAATCTCGAGTGTTCAAGCACTTCTAGAGAAGCCCCTTTCACCGACTAACCAGGCAGAGCAGTCTGTGTTGGCTTTGTCCGGGCCGGGAATGCCGT
Source organism: uncultured Dechloromonas sp. (assembly GCA_964525545.1). Classification (GTDB taxonomy): domain Bacteria; phylum Pseudomonadota; class Gammaproteobacteria; order Burkholderiales; family Rhodocyclaceae; genus Fluviibacter. Next base: position 1,486 of record CAZGHR010000049.1, on the reverse strand, counting down.
TGTCGGCAGCGGTTAATCTGGTGTTGCCGGTCGTCATTAACGGCGGGGCGGTTACGCTGGTTCCGGATGCTCACGCGCCTTCCTGTGCTTTGGCGCTCACCGAATTATGTGGTCAATGTGGTTTGCCTGATGGCGTGTTTAATGTGGTTTATGCGCATGATCCGGTTGCGTTACAGTTGGTGAGCGAATCAGGTGTGGCACAGGTGCGGTTGTTTGGCCCAAGTGCCTGGGCGCAGCGCTGGCAAACTGCGGCGATGGATTGGAAAACGCCCTGTGAGTTGGTGCTGGCCTGACACCCTTTGGGGTTATTGCAGCAACGGGCGCAGCCATTGCACCAGGCTGGGTAACGCAACCGCGGTGAGTAAACCGTTCAGCCCCATGCCTAGGGCGGCAAAGGCGCCCATCGTGTCGCTGACCTGAAAGGCGCGCGCAGTGCCGATACCGTGTGCGGCAACGCCGAGTGCAAAACCGCCGACTGCCTCATCTTTAATGTTGAGCCAGCGGAATAGCGTTTGTGCGGTAATCGCGCCGAGTATGCCGGTGGCGATGACCATGACCGCAGCTAAAGAGGGGTGGCCGCCAATGCGTTCGGCAATCCCCATGGCAATGGGTGTCGTTACGGATTTAGGGGCCAGCGAGAGTAGCGTAGGCAAACTGCCGCCCAGCCAGTTGCCGACAAAGACGGCACTTAACATGGCGGTGAGTGAGCCGCCGATGAGCGCAATCATCAATGGACCGGCGAGGCCAACTAATCGCTGAAACTGACCGTAAAGCGGAATGGCCAGAGCAACTGTTGCCGGACCCAGCAGGAAATGCACGAATTGTGCGCCACTAAAATAAGTGTCGTAGGGCGTGTTCGTCAGGTTGAGCAGCCCCAACAGCAGGATTACGGCAATCAGCACAGGGTTAGCCATGGGGTGAGCGCCACAACGCTGATAAACCCAGTAGGCCATCTGATACGCTAGCAGCGTCATCGTAAGCCAGAATAATGGTGTGGCAGAGAGGTAGACCCAGGTCTGCGAAATGCGTTCAGGCATGATGTGCTCCCGGCTTTTGACGGGTCAGTGATCGCAGGATAAGTGCGGTGACTGCCATAGCACCTAGCGTGCTTACGATAAGTGCAACGCTAATCGGCAACCATTCATCAACAATGAGCTGTAGATAAAGCATCACCCCCGTGCCAGCGGGTACGAAAAGCAGAGATAAGTGTTGTAACAGGGTGCTGGCGGTCTGTTGAAGTGCTTTCGGAATAGGCCTTTCGCCATGACCGCGTATGACCAGAGTCAGGAAGAGTAACGCCAAGCCAATCACCGGACCGGGAATCGGCAAGTCGAGCGCATGCGCCAGAATTTCTCCGGTCAGTTGATAAAGCAGCAACCAGGTGAATGCAGCGATCATGAAACAGTCTCCTCAAAGACAGACGGCACCCGTAGGTGCCGTCTTGGTGAGAAGCGTGGGCGGTTAGGCCATGGCTTCGTACAACGGC
>CAZGHR010000048.1:0-10402 GCA_964525545.1 uncultured Dechloromonas sp. | reverse complement strand
CCGCCAACAAAGCAGCCGTCTTCAAATCAAAGCCATATTCTGAAACGTAGTACTTGGTCATCCACAATGCCAGACCGACGTAACCGCCAAAGACGATGGAGTAGTACTGGCAGTATTTCCAGACACGCGGGTCTTTAAGTGCCTGCAGCTGATCGGCAACCGACACACTGTTACTTACGTTGTGACTCTTATCCGTGAAGCTGAACATCCAAAAGACTAGGGCGGTCACCAGCATAGCAACGGCGTAGACCTTAGGCACCATCGTCCAGCCAAAGGCTAGAACAATTGATGGCGCAACGAACTTGGTCACCGCAGCGCCCGAGTTACCTGCACCGAAAATGCCCATCGCAAACCCCTGGTTCTTTTTATCGAACCAACGGGCTACATAGGCAATACCGACCGAGAATGAACCGCCGGCAAGACCAACAAATAAGCCGAGAACTAGGAACTGCCAATATTCGGTGGCATCACCGATAAACCAGATCGGAACCACACAACACAGCATTAGAATAAAAAATACGATCCGACCACCGAGTTTATCCGTCAGCATGCCGAGGGGTAATCGAATTAAAGAGCCGGAGAGCACAGGCATGGCCGTCAGCAGTCCAAATTCTGTTTCATTCAGACCTAGTTTGGCTTTGATCGGAATCCCGATCACCGCAAACATCATCCAGATCGCAAAACAAATCGTGAAGGCGAACGTACTAGATGAAACGACTGACCACTGCTTTCTGCTAAACATAACAACCTCCGTGCTTTCTCTTTTCTATTGGAAAGCATCATAGGAAGTTGAATTCATGTGTGAAAGCCCCAGAAATCAACGAGGTTATAAGGCTTCTACGCCTTTAGTGGTATAGACCCATCCCCAAGAAAAGAGGAATATCCTTTTAGGAACAGTCGGTTATAAATTGCCTTCTAGCTGCAACCCGTAGATTTACATTGTGAAGTTCAAAATAGTGGTACTCCCTAATACCCCCCGATACCCCAAAGAATGAAAGACAACCGATCAACACATGATTTTTTCGATTATTCCCACCAATATTTCGCTTAAGGACTCACTGCTGGCCAGGCTAGGGCTTGCTATGGGGACCGTTGTCCTGCTCTCGGTCATCTCCATGGCACTCTCTACATCAATCGCTGACAACAGCCTTGGCAAAGCTAATGCCATTAACTCGGCAGGTTCACTCCGCATGATGAGCTACCGACTCCTGAGTTATGCCGAATCGGGTGCGTCGCACCAGAAAATAGTCACTGCCACGGAAGAGTTTGAAAACCGGCTGAATGCACTGGACGATTTTATTGTCATCCGTGCGGCAGACTACAGTGCGCTACCTGCCAAATTCAACGGCATCCGCGCTATCTGGGAAAAGGAAATTGCCCCTCAGTTGCTCTCTGCTCAAGGAAAACCGAATGCTGCAACGCTGCATCAGCTGGAAGAGGTAATTCCCGAATTTGTGCAACAGATCGACAACGTGGTTTTTCTGATCGAACAAGATCTCGAACAGAAAATTGCACTCTTGCGCTCCTTACAGATTGCCCTGCTCATCATGACTGTTGCCGTCTGTTTAATCAGCATGTGGATGATGAAGAACCAGGTTGTTCGACCACTGAAGGATTTGCTCCAGGCAGCCAGTAGAGTTCGTGACAAGGATTTCTCGGCCAAAGCACAACATACGGACCTAGATGAGCTGGGTCAGCTTGGCGTCGCATTTAACATGATGGTGTCTGAAATAGCCACAACCTACGACAACCAGAAGAAGCTCATCGAAGAACGCACTCGAGAATTGACCGAGAGCAATCACTCCCTGGAGCTCATGTATAAATCCGCATTACAACTGACTGACAAAAACATTACGCCCAGCATGCTCAAAGAATTGCTCGATGACATCGAAGCCGAGCTAGGTCTGAGTGCTGGCACAATCTGCATCAGCGAGCATGGTGTTCTCCCTGCTCATCGTCTTACATCCAATCTACCCCCATCGGAAATCAAACATCTCTGCGATGAGCGTGACTGCGAAAACTGCTTCAAAAACAGCCGTACTGCCACGCATCGTGATGCAAACAACGCCCAGAGTATGATTTTTATACCGATGAAGCATATGGGTTCGATCAACGGTGTGATGCCTTTCCGACTAAATACGGATATCGAACTACCCGACTGGAAATTTCGCGTCCTGGAAGCCATCGGTAGCAATCTATCTATGGCACTCTCCAAATTACAGCATCAGGAAGAGGTACACCGAATCGCCGTTCTGGAAGAGCGTTCAACGATTGCCAGAGAACTGCATGATTCCATCGCTCAGTCTCTGAGTTACCTACGCATCCAAGTGGCGCGACTCGAAAAAAACCATCTATCTCCCGAGCATCAGAACGAGATTGTCGCGGAACTGAAATCTGGGCTAGCCACAGCGTACAAAGAACTGAGAGAACTGATCAGTGCATTCCGGCTAAAGATCGATGAACGGGGATTTCAGACAGCACTGATTGAAACGGCCGAAGAGTTCGGGCGCCGCTGCAATCTTCAGATTGATTGCCATAATCAACTATCACCCACACTGCTATCGGCGAACGAAGAAATTCATGTGCTACGTATTATCCGTGAGGCGCTCGCCAACATCGAGAAACATGCGGGTGCGAGCAACGTCACCATCAACGCCACTGTCACGGAGCACGGCGTGGTCGCCGTCCAGATTACGGACAACGGTGTCGGTATCGGCGACGCCAAATCACCAGAAAATCATTACGGGTTGATCATCATGGAAGACAGAGCCCAATCTCTTGATGGCGTTATCACCATCAGGAACCGTGACCAGGGCGGCACAGAAGTTCTGCTGACCTTTGTACCCGAAAAATCAAATGTCGACTCATAAAGGCCAGATCATGAACAACACCATCAAGACACTGATCATTGACGATCATCCGCTCTTTCGGAAAGGCGTCATACAGCTGCTCGGCATGGAACCGGAATTCGACATCATTGCAGAAGCCGCTTCGGGGGCAGAGGGCGTTGCCCTAGCCCTTGAACATAAACCGGATCTGATTTTGCTTGATCTGAACATGAAAGGACTGAATGGCATCGAAACCCTTCAGCAGATGCGGGATAAGGACGTAGATGCCCGCATCATCATGATCACGGTCTCTAACAGTTCAGAAGACCTCGTAGGTGCCATTCGGGCAGGCTCCGATGGCTATATTCTGAAAGACACAGACCCTGAAGAAATGATTCGTCTCATCAAGGAGTCTATGCTAGGGCGAAACGCTATCAGTGCGGAATTAAGCGGTCTTCTGGCAAGTGCGTTACGGCAGGAGGCTGTGGTTACTAACCGCTCTCAAGCTGGTTTAACAGAGCGGGAGCTAAGCATTCTGAAATGCCTGGCACATGGTATGTCGAACAAACTCATCGCCCGCGAACTGGACATTATGGACAGTACTGTGAAGGTCCATATCCGCAACCTTCTTAAGAAGCTGAAGTTCCGTTCCCGCGTTGAAGCTGCGGTATGGGCTGTTTCTAACAACCTCAGTTGAAACATGACGACTACTCCCGAATGGGTATGGTCAAACTCAGGGCTTCCTAACGAAAATCTGTGTCTGGCTCCCCAAACGGCAGACACGCATGCATCCTCCCAAGAAATCGACTCGCCCTAGCAACTTGCTGACCATTAAGGAAAGCCAGGCCAGGCGTGAGCAGCCGATGACAGGTTTCGGTTTGTGGCGCCTGGGTTTCAGACCCTTTTACTTAGGTGCGGCTCTATTAGCCAGTACGGCCATACTCCTCTGGCTGGCGTTACTTCTCGGGACCCTAACGCTCCCAGGCAACAACCTATCTCCCATCTTCTGGCACGCTCACGAAATGGTCTTTGGCTTCGCCCTTGCTGTTATTGCCGGGTTTCTACTGACAGCCAGCAACAACTGGTCGGGCATACTGCCAGCTGCTGGCCTACCACTAGCAACGCTTTGTTTGATTTGGTTTTCAGCCCGTATGGCGATGGCAGTGTCATTGCTTCAAGATCAAATCATTCTAGCTGCCACGCTGGATATCACCTTCAACGCATTACTGGCCGCCCTGCTTTTCCGGGTGCTCTGGATGGCCAAGCTCTGGAAGAACTTCAGTCTACTGGGTATCGTCACAATACTTGGCGCACTTAATGCCTGGTTCTACAGCACTCTCCTCTCAGATACGCCAACGAACCCGCTCTACCCCATTGAACTAGCGCTTCTGGCAATCATGATGCTGCTCGTCATCATGGGAGGTCGTGTCATCCCAAATTTCACCCAGAATGCCATCCGTGGGATCTCTCTCTGGAAACCATCTTTCTTCAACGTTGCAACGCCCTTAGCTACCTTATTGGGTATCACAGGATGGCTGACGGCACCTCCACGCATCGCCTTTGTTCTGTGTCTTATTGCCGCCGCTATCAATACAGCCCGATGGATTGGCTGGAAACCCTGGAAAACTTTCAGGCACCCTATGCTCTGTGTATTGCAACTGGGTTATGCCTGGATTCCAATCACGCTGATCTGTATGGGCTTGGAATCGCTCGACCTTGCCCCTCGTTCATTGCCCGTCCATGCTCTAGCAATTGGTGCAATGGGCCTCATCATTGCTGGCATGATCACTCGAACAGCCATGGGCCACACGGGCCGCCCCATCATTGCTAGTCGCATCGACACAACGTTCTTTTTATTTATTGGTACCAGCGCTATTACACGCGCTCTGGCCAGTCTACCCTCAATACAAGCCGATAATTGGACCCATCCCCTGCTGATCACAGCAGGTACAACCTGGGCGCTTGGGTTTTTAATGTACGCCATTCGATATGCGCCCTGGCTTTGGCGACCTCGAATTGATGGCCGCCCCGGCTGATTACCATATCGAAGCTACCACCAAAGGTGTAGCGTTTCTACCCCTGAAAAGCCGATTGCAGCTGGCGCTTTCATCCCATAATTCAAACGTTATCACCACAGTGCTCCATGTAGTTCAAATGCACGGAACCGCTGGTATTTGAGGCAACGTCTGGAAGAAACCGAGGATAGGATGAATACGCTCATTGACCCGCACGGCCGGCGTTTCAGCTATTTGCGCCTTTCCATCACTGACGTTTGTAACTACCGTTGCCAATATTGCTTGCCTGAGGGCTACAAGAAAACCGGTCATACACAATTTCTGTCTGCTGATGAGATTGAAAATCTCGTTACCGGCCTTGCCGGGCTTGGGCTTTGGAAAATACGACTCACCGGTGGTGAACCTACCATCCGCAAAGACTTTGCCGAAATCGCAGCACGCATCTCGGCAATTCCCGGCATCCGGCGGATTGCAACCACAACCAATGGATATCGCCTCGCAGAAAATGCTGACCTCTGGCGCAAAGCAGGCATCTCTGCCATTAATGTTAGCGTCGACAGCCTGAACCAGGAGCGCTTTGCAAAAATCACTGGGCAGGATCACCTCTCTCAGGTGCTTGATGGCATTCGGGCAGCACAACACGCCGGTTTTGAGCAGATCAAGGTCAACACAGTGTTGTTACGCGGTATGAACGACCACGAGCTGCCCGCTTTTCTGGAATGGATTCGGACTGAAGATCTGAGTATCCGGTTTATCGAACTGATGGAAACCGGCACCAACAGAGAATACTTCGAGCGCCATCATATTCGCGGGGACGAGATTCGGGATCGACTGCTAGCCCTGGGTTGGTCAAGTCTTCCACGCGAAGAAGGAGCCGGTCCGGCACAGGAATTTGACCACCCCGACTACCGTGGAAGAATCGGCATTATCGCCCCCTACAGTAAAGACTTCTGCAATACCTGTAATCGGCTTCGTGTTACTGCAACGGGCAACCTCCGACTTTGCCTATTTGGCAACGGTGGGCATGACTTGCGTCACTTGTTGCAGCATAGGAATCAATGCGAAACACTGCAACAGACTATCGCCGATCTGCTTGTTCAAAAAGAACCGACACATCTTTTGCACTTTCACAAGACTGGTACAACACCGCATCTCGCTGCTATGGGCGGATAAGCACTATGATTAGTTACAAAGAAGCCTTAGCACTCATCGCAGCCGAAGCAAAACTTCAGTCTGTTCGACTTGTCGACAGAAACGAGTCGCTCGGACTAATCGTCGCCACCGATATACGCAGCGCGATCAATGTGCCGTCGTTTAATAATTCAGCGATGGATGGATTTGCACTGCATGCTAGCAAAACCGCTGGAATCAGCGCTAACCAGCCCCGACGCTTCAGTGTTAGACACTGCTTGGCCGCAGGCGATGTTCTTGATCATGCAGATCAAAGCCTGGCAGTAGAAATTATGACTGGCGCCAAAATTCCTAACGGATTTGATGCAGTTGTGCCTGTTGAACGAACAACTGCTATCAAGAACGCCAACGGTGAAACCATTGAAGTGCAAATTACCTCACCCCTGCAGAAAGGCGACAACATCCGCTACGCCGGGGAAGACCTCCAGTCCGGCCAGGTGCTTTTCACCAAAGGTACTCGGATCCATGCGGGGCATATTGCTGCAATGGCTGCGACTGGAATTCATGAGGTCAGCGTGTTCCATATGCCAGAAGTCGAAATATTCACTACTGGCAAAGAAGTGAGCGATGCATATCATTTGCCGCTCAGAGACGGTGAAATTTACAACTCGAATGCACCTTATCTATTAAGCCTACTCAAATCTGCCGGTATACCTGCCTGGTATGCAGGGAGTATGGGCGATGATATTCAAACATTCGTGGACACCTTGAACGTAGGAAAGCGTGCCCAAATCATTATCAGCTCGGGCGCTGTGTCAATGGGGAAATGGGACTTTATCCCTGAATTACTTCAGCGTAATGGTGCCAGAATTATTTTTCATGGCGTCGGAATAAAACCTGGTAAACCCGTCCTATTTGCTGTACTTCCTGATGGCCGCTATTACTTTGGCCTACCTGGCAACCCAATCTCGACAGCTGTAGGTTTACGATTCTTTGTCCAACCTTTGATCAGACATCTCCTCGGCATGCCGGCAGAATCGTTTCATTATGCAGAGCTACGGCATCCCTTTTTTAAAAAGGGAGACCTCCGGAATTTCCTCAAGGCCAGGCTGGACAGCGACGACCATGGTCAGACACATCTCACCATTCTTGATGGTCAACAGTCTTTCAAAATATCTCCGCTACTCGATATGAACTGCTGGGCCATCTTGGGTGAAGGCCAGAATGATCTGGCTATAGATGACTCCGTCTGCATTGCGCCAATGGATCTTTTTCCTCTCGCCTTTTAAAAATCAGAAAGAAATCACATGGAAAAGACATTAGATTTAAGGGTTAAGCTGTTTGGCGCCTTTAGGAAATACCACACGGGAACTCTTAGCCTCTCAGTGGCCGATGGCGCCAGCATCACTGAGGTAAAGGAACAGATAGCACAAACGCTTCGAGATCTTGTCCCTGGTTTCCGGGACGACGAATTGATTGAAAAATCAGCACTAGCAACCAATCGTCGAGTATTAACAAATTGTGATTGCGTCGAAGAATCAATGGATCTCGCCATTTTGCCGCCGGTTTGTGGAGGCTAACATGGAAGGGCTCAATCATCTTGGCATTTCCATGGCTCCGCTATCAACGGAAGATGCCATTAATTTTATTGCAGACCCTGAGCATGGCGCTGCTGACATGTTTATTGGAACCGTACGTAATCACAACCTTGGAAAGTCGGTCAAGGGCGTTTCTTATGATGTCTACGAAGAATTAACACTCCAAACTTTCAGAGAACTATGCGACGAAGCCCGTGTTCATTGGGGTAAAAACCTTAACATCTTTATTGAGCATTTCCAGGGACGACTTGATATCGGCGGCATTAGCATACTTATCGCCGTAAGCTCGCCTCATCGGGACGAATCATTCAAGGCATGTCGATTCATCATCGAGGAAATCAAACACCGGGCGCCCATATGGAAACAAGAACATTACACGGATGGCGATAGCGAATGGGTGCAAGGCCACGCCCTCTGCTCTCACGGACCCGTTACTTATGAAGGCTGCACCAAAACCCATGCCAACCATTAGGCAGATCGGTATCGTTCTAGCTGGAGGACGATCCGTCCGAATGGGACGAGATAAAGCTGCGCTGCGCATTAACGGTTTAACACTCCTTGAACGTTCACGCCTACTACTCCATAAAGTTGGGTGTGATCGAGTTCTCATGAGTGGCACGAATCGTCCGGATTGGCCGGAAGGACCTCAAAGCGTCGTCCATGACAATACCCCGGGACTAGGCCCGGTCTCAGGGTTAGTCAGTACCCTTAACTTGGTCAGCATGCAGAGTACAGACCCTGCAACCCTGATCTTTATCCCGGTCGATACGCCTTTGCTGACCGAAGAGATACTCCAGCACCTGATCAATCAATCGCAAGGTTTTGACGGCTGTTATGTCAGCGGATCTCCGCTACCACTTGTGATCAACCTAACCCAAAGAGCCTGTGATCTTGCGAGACGCACCGAACCGGATCTTGCATTAGCGCAATCTTGGTCCATAAAACGCTTTCTTCAGCCGCTTTGTATGAATATCATCTCCATGGATGAGATTAACGCCAAAGATCTAACCAACGTAAACACCCCTGACCAATGGGAGTCTGTCATTCATGAAATTACGCCTGGCTACAGAGCACATCCGCTTTCGAATTTCCGGTTCTGAATTCGATACGTTGATGAAATCGCAGGTGATTAAGGCAGAACTCAACCTGCCACCTGCTGGCCACTTGCAGTACACAATAAAACCGGATGCGCGAATCGCCAGCCCTGATGGCACAACATTAGGCTTTGAATCAAGCAGCGGCTTAGGCGGCATGATATGGAATCTGACGGTCTATCGCAGCGCTATTGACATGCTTCTTAAGCCGGAGCACGCCAAAAATGGCGTCAAAGAAATTTTCACTTTCCAACAAGGTGACATGCTAAGCGTCACCCTCGAAATCGATATTGATCGGCGCGCATCAGCCTAGCTGCCAAGTTACAACTAGCGTTTCAGCGCCGCATAAAATCAATCACAACGGAACCAACACTCCGATTGATATACGACATTTCGATTTTGGATCCAAAAGTAATGACCAACTTTCGAATCAGCGAGAATGGTGCTTCCACGTCCTGATACCTCAGAACATCACCTGGATTTAACGCATTCAGAGCCTCAACCATGGCCGTATCCCGGAATCGCTGACTGATAACCTCTGCATCAAAATGTTGTAGGGATGTCTTTGGCTTAATAAGCATACGTTGACTCGCCATTATTCTTTGATCTTGAGCTCCCATGCACCATGGCAAGCAACGCATTTGGTCAAAGTCGCGGCCAACATGCCTGAGATCTCTGGTAGAGGCACCTGCTTTTCTGCAGCCTTGGAGATAGCATCCATATCACTATGCATGCTGAAACCCAGAGTTTTAAATTCAAGCGGTAATTTAGAAAGGAAATTTGGATCCAGATCAATGGCCGACCCCATCCCACCAGCTTTGGCCGCTGTAATAATCTGTTGACGATCATCACGAGCCACTCCATCGATAATCTGTTGTGTAGCCACTAGCATCGCTCTCATTTCCTCAAGCACTAATTCGCGATCACCTTGTGAGAGAACGATCGCGTTACGAGCGCCAGAAACTTCATGTGCCGCGCCGCCTCGAATCACGTACACACCGATGATGAGCAGCGTCACCAACCATAGTGCCAGTGAAATTTTTCCCAGATTTCTGACCATGATAGACAGTCCAAGCAATTGGGTTATTGGATGATTTTAAAATCAATGACAATGGCGCCCGGATCTTTATTGACATAGTTCACCTCAATACGATCCCCGTAGCGAACCAGAAGTTGCTCAATCAACGGTAACGGATTGTGATCATTGACAAATCGCATGGCTTCTCCAGGCGTCAACGCATTGATCGCACCGAATATAGCTGCATGCCGGAAGCGCTTGGAAACACCGCGTGCATCAAACTGATAAATACCTTCCGTATTAACGTGATTTGTAGCACAGCCAGACATAGCATTTCTCCTCATAAAACCTACTAAACAGGTAGGAATATTATGGGAAGAACTTGCGCCATTTGAAATACCCATTGCTAGGTATTAAGTTAGCCCGAGATGCTTAGATGAGCAGCGGATTTTTGGTGATCGCAACTAATACGATGTACAAGAAAACAACCTGTGCAACGATCCAGCCTACTAGGCGTACCCGTTTAGTCTTGCCTCGCCGCACCAAAATTGCTGCGATCAACACATAACCGACCAAGGCAATCAGCTTTATCAAGAGCCAAGGTGTAACTAACGGATTAATTTGAAGCAATACCGCTAGGGATACACCAAGAAGTAGTAGCAGCGTATCCACACCATGCACAAAAATGCTGATCAGTTTTCCTGGACGGTATGTACCG
>CAZGHR010000047.1:0-10423 GCA_964525545.1 uncultured Dechloromonas sp. | reverse complement strand
CATAACTCGAATCCATAGTTCTGCTAGGATTTCGGCACAAGGAGACTGCCATGCGCTTTAACCCATTCTTACGGACACTCGCCATCCTGCTTTTTGCTACCCTCGGCAAAGCCTGGGCGGCCCACCCGAGTTTTGGCAAAGCGCCCATGAGTGGTGAACAGGTGTACAAGGCAGTTTGCGTCACCTGTCACGGACACGGCGTGGCCGGCGCTCCCAAGGCCGGCAATCGTCAGGCCTGGTCGCCGCTGATCTCTGAAGGATACGACGACCTAGTGGGCAGTGCCTTAACCGGCGTCCGCATGATGCCACCCAAAGGGGGCGCCCCCGAACTCTATGACATCGAGGTTGCCCGGGCAGTGGTCTACATGGTCGGCCTGGCTGGCGGAAAATTTCCCGAACCGACCGAAGCCAATGTGCGCAGCGCCCGAGCCGATGGCGAAAAACGCCAGGCTGAACGCCTCAAAAAAGCAGCTGCATCGCGCCAATAACCAGGGATTCGCATGTACATCGTTTTTTTACTGGCATTCATTAGCTGCTTACTCATTCTTTCCGGGCGCGATCGCATCGGCGTTACCGCCAGCCTGATCACAATCGCCGTGCTGGCCGGTGTACTGGTGCATCACATGACCGACAAACTCCCGATCAGCCTGTGAGCCCGCCATGAATCTGCAACGACTCGCTTTCTCACTGAACACACTGGCATTGGCACTCATTACGGCCGTACTGGCTGGTGCATTCGTAGAACAGATCGTCTTTGGTGAGCTACCCTGCCCACTCTGCCTATTACAGCGCGCCGGACTCATTGCCGTGGGGCTCGGCTTTTTACTGAATCTGCGCTTCGGCATTCAACCCTTGCATTATGGCGTCACGTTACTCGGCGCACTGGTTGGTGCAGCCGCGTCTGTCCGACAGATTCTCTTGCACATTGCTCCCGGTGATCCGGGTTATAGCAAAGCCCTTTTCGGATTCCATCTCTACACCTGGTCATTCGTTACCTTTGTTTGCATCATTGCCGGCGTCGCTGTGCTGCTCTGCCTCAGTAACAAGTATCAGAGCGGTCGCCCGGTGGTGTCCGGCAAAGTGACTGGCTTTGTGATGCTGGCATTTCTTGTCATTGTTTTAGGCAATCTTGTGTCTACCCTGCTCGAGTGCGGCTTAACGCAATGCGCTGACGACCCTGTGCGCTACTTGTGGCTGGACAGCCTGTCGCGCAACATCAAAGCACCCTGATGGCTTCGTTACGCTTCAAGTCACTCACGGCAACGCTCGTGCTTTCACTGGCGGCATCCTTCTGCCTGGCGCAAGAAACGACTAACGACCGAAGTGTTGTTCAAAGCGACGACGAGCTGATAGCCAACGAAAGCCGCGCGCAAGCCGATGATGAACTTTTCTTTGCCAGCAAACGCAAAACCTGGGTGGAAGTCTGGGGCTTTCACAACGCGCAAGGGCATGACAGCGCGAGCAATACCATCCAGCCTCGCCTGTACCACTCCTTTGCACTCGGTCGCTCCGGCGCACAGGCGATTACCCGTCTGGATACGTCTTTCAATTCCAACAGCGGTCCCAAATACGGCAATGGCGGCGGGGGTGGCGAATTCAACCCGGGCAATACACGCTGGACGCTCGCCGCATTTACCCCTGAAGTTGCTCAAGATCTAACTTTTGGCGGCGGCTTTCGCATGGTCATGCCGACCGGTTATAACAACCCACGCTATTCATCTGCCCAATGGGCCATCGGACCGCAGCTGGCCATGACCTACGCCCCGAAAAACGCGGGCGCCTTTACCTTCTTCTCGCCCCTGGTGCGCTACATGATGGGCACCACGCCTGTTGCGCCCAATGCCACGTTGATGCGCTCATTGGAGATCTATCCCACACTTGGCTTTCAACTCACACCGAAACTTAAGCTCGCCATGTGGGATGAAACCGGCATTGGGCAAAGCCAGCGCAATGGCAAATGGTTTGTACCGATTGACGCCATGCTGACTTACAGTTTCGACAAGCACTGGGGCGCTAGCGTTGGTAGCTCGGCGCCTGTGATTAATGAGAACTTTAGTTACTTCTGGAATGCCTACGGCCGGGTGATTTACATCTTCTAACCCGACAGAAACTTACTTGCCATCCTGTTTAGGCTTTTCAGGGTCAGACACATCGTGCGTTGCTTCATACGCTTTCCACTCGCGGTCTTCTTTTTCGTTCTCAACCGTGACTTCCACGCCTTTCACGAAAAAGCGGAAAAGCTTGTAGATGATATAAATCAGGATCGGCGGAACAATAATCGCTGCCAGAATCAGTGGCATACAGTCACCTTATTAAATAAAAACGGCGAGAGCATGCTCTCGCCGTTTTGCCCATCAAAAATTACTGCATGAACCAGCCGTGGCTCACGATGAACGATTGGCCGGTAATGGCATTCGTTTCAGTACCCGCCAGATAAGCCACCATCTCGGCGATGTCATCCGTCGTAGTAAACGTACCATCGACTGTATCTTTCAGCATCACGTTCTTGATCACTTCATCTTCCGTGATGTGCAGTTCAGCCGCCTGCTCAGGAATCTGCTTTTCAACCAGCGGCGTGCGCACGAAACCCGGGCAAACCACATTGGCGCTCACGCCGTGCGGACCACCTTCTTTGGCAACGACGCGAGCCAGACCCAGCAGGCCGTGCTTGGCGGTCACATAGGCAGCTTTCAACTTCGAGGCCTCATGCGAGTGCACTGAGCCCATATAAATGATCTTGCCGCCCTTGCCCGCTGCGTACATGTACTTGATTGCCGCTTGCGTGGTCAAGAAGGCGCCATCCAGATGGATCGACAGAAGCTTCTTCCAATCTGCAAATGGGAATTCTTCAATCGGGTGAACAATCTGGATGCCCGCATTCGACACCAGGATATCAATGCCACCGAAGGCCTTCACACAGGCATCAATACCCGCATTGACCTGGTCCTGATTACAGACATCCATGGCAACCGCCATAGCCTCGCCACCGGCAGCTTTGATTTCGTCAACAACCTTGTTGCCCTGCTCCAGGCTCAGGTCAGCGATGACGACCTTGGCACCTTTGGCAGACATATTCAGCACACATTCACGACCAATACCACTGGCAGCGCCAGTCACCAGCGCAACTTTACCTTTAAGCGACATATGTATTCCTTCTCTACTGGGGGGTTAGTAATTACTTCAGATAATCAAAAACGATCTCGCCGAGGCCGATCGTGTAAGTGCTACAGACCAGGTGCTTGGCACCAACCACTTCGAGCACCGGCAGATCTGCCACTGGTGCCAGCGCGTGTTTAAAGAGCTCGAGTTGCGCCGGACCCGTCCACGCCTGTGACATCTGAACATTCTCAGCGTAATAGCGGACCAACTGACAGATGCCCGGCGTATTATCCGGATTAGGAATAATTTTCAGCAAATAATTGGGTGTCGCCATCATTTTCTTGGCTTCGGCATCGGCATCCAGCGGTGTGTACTTGTAACCCATCGTACCGTTGGCGATGCGAATCGAACCGTAATCCAGGGTGCCAACCAGTGCATCACTCTCGATGGCCAGCTTGGGATGCGCAATTTTCTTCGGGAAACCCCAGAGTTCACGACCGCCCAGCGTTGCGGCCGCATCATCCAGATAAAGATAGTTGCTATACCCACCTGCCTTACCGTCCTGATCCACGATGCACAGGATCTGGCCGGACTCTGTGAAATCACCAAATCCCGAGGCACTAGGCATACGGATGAACTCGTAATTCACGAGCGGATCTTTAAACGTCAGCGGTTCAGGCAATGCTTTACGGAACGCTTCTGGATCCGTACGGTACGTAATGATCAGGAACTCGCGATTAAACATCTCGTACGGCCCCTTTGAAAAAGCCGGGCTCAAGTAAGGCATGCCGTACGCGTTCTTGCGGATATCTTCAATTTTCATGTGACACAGCTCCAGGGGTTGGTCGAGAGACTATACGCTAATTTTTTGCTTAAATTATTTCACATCGGGCATCGTCAACTTAGCCGCTGTTTGCGGGTCGAGTGTCAGGTTTGTGCCTATATTGTCATTCATAAACTGCTTGATCGTGCCCGGGGTCGTCATACCATCATCCACAGGCGACTGTGTGATGGGCGCTTCCCACTGCCAGCCTCCGCCCATTGCCTTGTACAGAGAGATCAGCTGTACCGCCTCCTGATTCTGCGCCTGCACCAGGCTGATCCGGTTGCTGTTGAGCGTAATGAGCGATTGCAGATACTGGAATTCCGGCTGAATCCCTACCTTATAAAGCACCTGATTATTCGCAAATACCTGCTGCTGCGCCTGCACGGTACTTTGTAACTTGCCACGCTGGGCACGATAGTTATCAAACCCGGTCAGCGCCTTTTCAACATCGGTCACGGCCGAACGCACGGCCTTCTCATAGGCTAATCGGTCCTGCTCGCGCGTTGCATTAGCCAGCGCCAAACCTGCCTGCAGTTGGCCGCCGGTAAACAACGGTTGCGTCAGATTTGCGCCGATATTCCAGATAAAGCTGGCGGGGTTAAACAGCAACCCCAGGGTTGTCGAGTTAAAGCCGGCACCCAGCGGAATGCTGAAATTGGGCATGAAAGCCGCCTCGGCAACCCCGATATTGGCCGTGGATGCCGCGAGCACCTGCTCGGCCTGACGGATATCAGGCCGGTTGCGCAGCATCTGCGAGGGCAAAGCCGCTGGCAACGTCTTTTTAGTGAGCAGCGGCTGACCGGGTTTCTCCAGCGTGGTTTGCAGATCTAACGGAAAACCGCCTGCCAGGAAGGCGCACTGATACATCGCCCAATCCCGCTGCGCTCTCAGTGGCGGCAATTGACTGAGCTGCAACTCGTAGGCCTGCTCATACTGCGCCAGATTGAGATCGCTATCGATCCCTTTGCCCAGCAAAACCCGCGTCAGTTCAAGCCGGCGTTTTGACGCTTCAATCGCTTTTTCGGTGTAATCAATCTGCGCCTGAGCGGTGCGCAGATTGCTGTAATAACTGGCAAGATCAGCCGTCAGTGAGACCAAGACGTTTCGTCGGTTTTCCTCGGCGGCGCGAACCTGTGCCACTTGAGATTCGGTACTGCGCTTGATACTGCCGAAAACGTCTGGTTCCCAGGTGGCATTGATCGGCACCAGGCCTAGATTCTGCAGCGCCAGAAAGCCCGTGGTGGCGTTGGTGGTACCAAACTGTTCACGGGTCACAGATGGTTGCAGCGACACTTGCGGGAACAACTGGGAGCGCACATTCACTGCCTTCGCCCGCGCCTGTTCGATACGCTGGGTTGCAATCAGTACATCCCAGTTATTCTCGACGGCAGTGGTCATGACGCGATTGAGGACAGGATCCTCGAACACGGTCCACCAGCGCGTCAGCTCGGCTTGCAATGCCGCATCAGCGGCATCAGGGTCAACTGGCGTACCTGCCGCCTGCAACAAATCCGGGCGCGAAAAAGCCGTTGGCAACTGCTCGTTTTTAGGCGGCACAAAATCCGGGCCCGTCATGCACCCTGTCAAACACAAGCTAAGACAGAACAGCCTCAGCCGGTATCGGACCATTAGATGTTGAACTCGAGCCATCGCTGAATCCAGTCAAGCAACGAACGCGGTTCCAGCAGCCGTTGCGCTTCAGGCCCCGTATCCACGCTGGCCGTCAAACCTGCTGCAAGAAATACCCCTTCCGGTACATTCGTAATCGCAATATGCACCGGTATCCGTTGCGCCAGACGAATCCAGGCATCAATCGGATTCACGTTCTGCAAACCCTGGTAACCCGGGGTATTGTTCTGGTTCAGAATACCCCGGCCAATACTTTTCACTTCGCCCTGCAGAATCTGCGGATAGGCAATCAGCTTGATGGTCGCCTTGGCGCCCACCTTGACGTTGATCAGTTTGATTTCTTCAAAGTAAGCTTCAATCCAGAAGGTCGTATTATCGACAATCTGCATCTGCGACTGCCCCGAAGTAGCATAATCCCCCAGACGCAACCGCATATTGGTCATAAAGCCATCAGATGGCGCAACCACCTTAGTGCGATACAGATTGTACTTGGCCAAATCCAATGCGGCCTTCGCATTGTCCACGTTATCCTGCGCGACCTCAGCATCCGTTTCGTAGATCTGCTTATCCTGCACGGATACAGCGCCCTGAGCATTCATCCGCATCTTAGCAAGCGACTTCTGCAGCACCAGCTTTTTCTTGGCGGTTTCGTACTGGGCTTCGGCCTCTTTCACCGCATACTGGTAGCGCGTTGGATCGATATCAAACAGCGGATCCCCCGCCTGCACTTTCTGATTGTCTTTGACGTAAATCGAGGTCACGTAACCTGACACGCCCTCGGTGGCCACATCAACCACTTCCGCACGCACGAAGGCATATCGTGTCCAAGGTGAACGCATGTACAACATCCACAGCACATAGCCGAGATACAGCGCAATGATCAGCGTCAGCACCGTAATCAACACACCCACAACCGAGCGGTCGGTGGGTATCCAGTCAGGCAGTTTGTTTTTCCAGGAATCCTTCATTGCTTAACTCGCCTGAATCAGAATAATGATGCACAGAATGATAGAGAACAGCGCAATCTCGAAGAGGTTGGCATGCCATACATAATGATTGATGCCTAAACGGGCCAGCACCTTACGCAAAAAATAGAAAACAACGAGCGTCATCACCACATCCGCCGCAAACGGCGAGATGTAAAATCCGTAGACGTCAAAATTAGCTAGCATGGCAAAGCCGCAAGAGTTTCGTTATTAGTGGCAATCATCCGCCACTCCTGTGCGGCAGCCAGTAATTCTAACGCATTAGCCGGCTGCGCCTGAGCTTCTGCTGTGAGGGCATCCACTAGGCGTAGAGCCACCATACGAAAATGCGCCGTGCTTTCAAACTGGCGCCCCCAGAACCATTCCGCCTGCCCCAGCAAACGCTTAATCGAGGCAGAAACCGGCACACGCGCCAGATCGTTAAACTGGCGACGGTAACATCGGGCAATGCGCATCATGATTAGCAATGCTTGGATACTTTCCTGGGCAATCACTGTGCCTTTCAAAGAGCCAATCCGGTCAATCATGCCCACACGCTCCTGCTGCCGGTCTTCCCATTCGGCAAAACGATCCGAACGCAGATGGCGCTTTAAGTGCCGCAGCTCAAAAGTCGCCTGTCGCTCAACCCGGCGCGCCTTGCCTCGATTGCGTATGGGATAAAAAATTAGCACCGAGGCAATACACACCATGCTAGCAGCCACCATGGCCTGTGTGTTATTGAGAAACAGTTGTAGGTTGTACTGCATCTGATTATTCGGCAAAGACAGCATCATCCCGAACAACATAAACATATTCCCCATGCCAGCCGTACTTGGAAAAGACTTCAAAATGCTGCAGGGAATAATGAGAACAGCAAAACTTAAGACTAACCAAGGGAAACCACTCCCCAGCGGCATTAAGACCTGTGAACAGATTAATGCGGGTAAGACACAACCAATCGACCCCATAAACGCTACTTTGATAATAGTCGCAGGGTCTTCCGTTACCACCACCACCAACATTAGTGTCGAGACCATCACCACAAACAACAGGCCACTCGGTTGCCACTGATCCACGATGAAAACACCCCAGGCCACCATAAAGGTCATCGCAACCACAAACCCGTTATACAGATTCTGCCGCATGGTCGTTGCCTGACCCAAAGGCCGTATATCCTCTTCGTCAAAGGTCTGCCGACCTCGCCGGATGCGATTCATCGTATCAATCAACTTACGTGCCGCATGGATTTCGGCCAGCAAGCGGGTGCGATCCGGTAGATTCGGCTCAGCCTGTGCAGCAAAATAATCCAGCACCTTCTGGCGCAAGGCAACCATGCGCGCATCAGCTTGTGCATCGGTTTCCTGCAGCCGGGCATTAAAAGCATCGAGCAGCCCCTGATTAATTTCATCAGTAAACGCCCGCTCCGGTGACTCTTTCAGGAGCAACCCTAACTCTTTGAGCCGGATATTAAAGTCGGCGATATCGGCAAAAAGCTCATTCAAACCACAGCGGACTGAACGTGCGTGCAATTCGACCTCGGGGTCTTCGGCCCCAGCATACTCCAGACTCTGATGCATCGCCTCGATGTCACCCGCCCATTTCCGCATGGTGGCCACATGATCGTAAGTCTCCGGATGATTCACCGCCTCATGCGCCTGCGCAATGATTCGGTCGTTCATCTCAAGTAGCGGCGGCAGATAGACTTTAAAGCCCTTGCGCACATGGATCAAACCAAACACAAAGGCAACGGCAAGAATACCGATCACAATCACACTAATACGATTGCCGGCGGTAATCATGGCAACTTGCGGATTATGGGTATCCATCGCCACAATCGCGGCCGTGTAACCGCTCAAAATCGATGCATAGGATGCAAAATATTTGAGCTTACCCCCCCAATAGGCACAGGTACCCATCCATAGCGCCAGGCCCGCAGCAAACAACCAAGGCGCCTGTGGAAAAACCCAGAACAAGGCTACACAGGCGATGCCACCCGAGATCGTTCCGAACAACCGCGCATAACTTTTAGCAAATACGGCGCCCGCATTGGGTTGAGACAATACAGCTGCAGACATACCTGCCAGCCCCGCACTGTCAATCAAGGCTTCAAAGCCCACAAACAATGCCAAGGAAAACGTCAGCAAGGTCACCAGGCCGAATTTCAACCCGGCCGCCAACCTCGCCATATTCTCAGGCGCTACCGGAAACTCGAATGCAGGGAGCAAACGCAATGTCGCCATACTTGTGAGTGCGGCCAAAAGACCAAAAAAAAGAAATCCGCAACAAATCAGAATGTTATGGCGGATCGACATAATACATTGCATAATTACGCGGTTCAAATTTTAAATTACCTGACACCCTGTTGGGAAAAACACTAACGCTGATTCAAAGGATCACCGCCATGGCTAAAATCAAGCTCCCTCCCTACGAACAAGTGGTTTTGATCTTTCAAGGCGGCGGCTCGCTAGGCGCCTACCAGGCAGGCGTCTACGAGGGCATTGCCCAGGCAGGTATCGAACCTACCTGGGTTTCGGGTATTTCCATTGGTTCCATCAATGCCGCACTGGTCGCCGGCAACCCCCCAGAAAAACGTGTCGAGCGACTCCACGACTTCTGGGACACCGTCTGTCGTCCACCATCGATGTCCGCTAGCTTTATGACCGAAGCCGCCAACATGATGGGCATGGGCTTTGCGCCATTCCAAGAAAGCATCAAACACACCGTCGACAAAGCCTTCGGTTCTTATGCGGCATCCATGGCCATCCTTGAAGGGCAAAACGAATTCTTCTACCCTCGCCCGTTTGCGCCTGGCTTTGGCAACCCCAGCCAGGTCAGCTTCTATGACACCTCACCACTCAGGGCCACGCTGGAACGCCTGGTCGACTTTGATCGCATCAACCACAAAGATGCCATGCGCATCTCGCTGGGTGCTACCAATGTAGGCACCGGTAACTTCGTCTTCTTCGACAACCGTCACATGAAGATCGGCCCAGAACATGTCATGGCCTCCGGCTCACTGCCACCCGGCTTCCCGGCCACTGAAATTGACGGGGAGTTCTATTGGGATGGCGGCTGCGTCTCCAACACCCCGCTGCTCTACATCATGAACGAAAGCAATAACCAGGATAGCCTGATCTTCCAGGTGGACCTGTGGAGCGCCCACGGCAAATTGCCTACCAACATCTTTGAAGTCACCGAGCGTCAGAAAGACATCCAGTACTCCAGCCGAACACGTGCCGTAACGGATCTGGTACGCAACATGCATCGCATGCGCCAACTTCTATTAAGTACGATCGACCGCATCCCACCGGCCGTTCGCAAAGCCGATCCGTATTTCGACAAGATCGCCGAACAGGCCATGGGTTCTAACTACAACGTCATTCAGATGATCTATCAGAACAAGTTTGGCGAAGGTCAGTATAAAGACGCCGAGTTCAGCGCAGAAAGCATGCAGCGTCACTGGGCTGTTGGCCTGGACGACTTCGAAAACACGCTAGCCGATGCTTCCTGCCTTGATATGCCGCCGAAGGGCGAGAACTTCGTCACCTATGACGTTCACCGCAAAGAGCGTTTCACTGCCGAAGCCCCGGATCCAACGGCATTGGCGAATGCATTCTCCAGCTATGCATTCCATTCAACCCAGGGCCAGCCTCACAAGCCAGGTGAAAAGCACGCCGCACCGGCAAAAAAAGCGCCAACCAAGGCTCGTTCGGCCGTCAAAAAGCCCGCTGCAAGCAAACCCACAGCAAAAAAACCTGCAGCCAAAAAGGTTGCCGCTAAACGGTAAGCGGGCAACGTATCAAAGCAAAGGGGCCGCATTGTGCGGCCCCTTTGCTTTGTATCTCTTCGATTAATCCGACTTGCCACTCGGCAATTTCTGCCAGGGCCAGCGGCCTTCCATTTC
>CAZGHR010000046.1:0-10809 GCA_964525545.1 uncultured Dechloromonas sp. | reverse complement strand
ACTTCGCTCGCGAAAGTAGGTCACCGCCAGGCACCCCATTCCAAAAAACCCATCCCTCACAAAGGGGTGGGTTTTTTATTTGCGGTCCCTTCCATGCTGTGTTTCAGCAGGCATTGGCTTGTCTACAGTTACCTGTATAGGCGTGAGCCGGTAATTTATCCTAGCCGTAGCACTGCATTTATTGTTTCTGGCTGGTAGAATTCTGCGTGGCGGGTCTCCTCGCATTGTTAGGTCGTGAACCGGGTCAGGTCCGGAAGGAAGCAGCCCCAGCGACTGAGGCAAGTGCCGGGGGTCGGGCTCGCCACCCTTTTATTTTGCAGATCCCTTATGAGCTACCAGGTCCTCGCGCGCAAGTGGCGCCCGAAATCATTTGAGTCCCTGGTGGGACAGGATGCTGTTGTGCGTGCGCTGACGCACGCGCTCGATGCTAATAGACTCCATCATGCTTATCTGCTGACTGGCACGCGTGGTGTGGGTAAGACTACGATTGCCCGGATTTTGGCCAAGGCGCTCAACTGCGAACAGGGCGTTTCTTCCAAGCCCTGTGGTGTCTGCTCGGCCTGCCAGCAAATTGATGCAGGTCGCTTTGTGGACTACATCGAAATGGATGCGGCCTCGAATCGTGGTGTTGATGAGATGGTCCAGCTCCTCGAACAGGCGACATTTCTGCCAAGTGTTGGTCGCTACAAAGTCTACATGATCGATGAAGTTCATCAGCTCACCGCACACGCATTTAATGCGATGCTGAAAACGCTGGAAGAACCACCTGCTCATGTCAAATTCATATTAGCAACCACCGATCCGCAGAAGATTCTGGTGACGGTTCTATCCCGATGTTTGCAGTTCAACTTGCGTCAGGTATCACCACCCCAGCTCGCTTCCCACCTTGAGCATGTTTTAAACGGGGAGGGTATCGCTCCGGATGTGAAAGCCCTGGAACTGATTGCACGCGCAGCCGGCGGAAGTGTTCGTGATGCCCTCTCGCTGCTTGATCAGGCCATCGCCCATGGCGGCGGTTCTGTTGTGGCAGATCAAGTATCCCAGATGCTTGGTACATCGAATATGTCACGTATGGTCGGCATGCTATCGTCCTTGATTCAGGGAGATGTTTCAGCGGTTCGCGAACAAACATCGCAAATGGCAGCTGGCGCGCTCTCGTTTGAATCGGCGCTGGATGATCTGTCCCGCTTAGCGGTTTCATTGCAGCTCATGCAATTCGATGCGTCCGAAGGTTCACAGGAATTCTCCGCCTTGGCTGAAGATGATGCACAACAGCTGCGCCTGCTTTCGACGCAATGCTCACGCGCGTACGCCCAGCTAATTTATCAAGTCGCAACCAAGGCGCGTGGTGATTTGCGTTTGGCGCCAGATGCAGCGCACGGCTTTCTAATGGCCATGCTACGACTCTTGGCTGTTCACCCAGGGCATGTATCAGCAGGGCAACCAGTAATGGTCGCTACCCCGGCTAAGGTTCAGGCATCTCCTGCCCAGGCTATGGTTCCGCCAGTCGTTACGCCGCCTGTAGCAGAGGCGCGCTCTGCAGTGGCACCTGTGCCGAAACCATCGGAACATTTGAGCGATCTTTCCGCTGAGATCTGGCCGCAAACAGTTGAGCGCCTTGGCCTCAAAGGAATGGCTCGTGAATTGGTTCAGCACAGTGCCTTTGCCAGCTTTGCCGATGGCTTGATTGCGCTCAACTTGCCAGCGACACATCGGCAACTGCTCATGCCGGCGTCAGAGCAACGCGTGGCGCAAGCCCTTTCGGAGTTGCTCGGGACACAGGTTCGTGTGAAGTTTGACGTGGTTGAACAAGTAGGCGTTACAGCCGCCGTATTGAAAAAGGAGGCGGCTGAAGAGCGCCAGAACACGGCTGTGGCGGCTATCGAGAGCGATCCTTTAGTGCAAGAGCTGATTGATGTTTTTGATGCGAAATTGATTGATGGCTCGATTCGTCCAGTGACGGGCTGAGCTAGGTTTAATAAATAAGGAGTATTAGATGCGTGGTATGGGTGGAATGGCTGGTCTGGGTGGCTTGATGAAGCAGGCGCAGCAAATGCAGGAACGCATGAAAAAGGCCCAGGAAGAACTGGCAGATGTAGAAGTAGAGGGTCAGTCTGGTTCGGGGATTGTAAAAGTCACCATGACCTGTGCCCACGTGGTTCGGCGCATCGCTATTGATCCAGCTGCAATGGATGATCGTGAAATGCTGGAAGACCTCATTGCTGCCGCGGTAAACGATGCGGTTCGTCGTGTTGAAGAAACCTCGCAAGGCAAGATGTCAGGTTTTACAGCAGGTTTGAATCTGCCGCCAGGCTTTAAGCTGCCGTTCTGATTTTTCGTGTCGGCAACGCTTGAAAGCTTGATCGAAGCACTGCGCTGTTTGCCGGGTGTCGGCCCGAAATCAGCGCAGCGAATGGCCTATCACCTGCTGCAACATGACCGCGAAGGCGCGGCACGTTTGGGATTCGCGCTGGATTCGGCCATTAATCGCATACGGCATTGCGAACGTTGTAATACCTATACAGAAACCCCCATTTGCGAGCGCTGCCAATCCGATCGGCGGGATCCATCCGTGCTCTGTGTGGTTGAAACACCGGTTGATCTCAACATGGTGGAGCAGACACAAGCCTACAATGGGCTGTATTTTGTGCTCATGGGGAGAATTTCTCCTCTAGACGGTTTAGGTCCGAGAAATCTCCGTTTAGAGCAATTAGTGGCCCGAGCTGGCGATGGTTTGGTCAAAGAAGTCATTTTGGCCACAAATTTTACGAACGAGGGAGAGGCCACCGCCCATTTTGTGTCCGAGCTGCTAAAGCGGCTTGGGCTAAGGGTTACACGAATTGCCAGGGGCGTTCCGGTGGGTGGCGAACTGGAATTTGTTGATAGTGGGACGCTAGCGCAGGCATTAAGAGAGCGCCGACGGCTGGAATCCTGATTTTTCTTTGCGTATAATCTTAAAAATTAATTAAGCCTGACATTCTGGGGACCCGTCCATGAGCAATGAGCAGAAAGTAGATCCCAGCCGTCGTCGGTTACTTGTAACCACAGCGGCTATTGGGGGTGTAGGAGCGGTTGCCGCTCTGGTACCGTTTGTAAGCAGTATGTTGCCGTCTGCCCGCGCCCGTGCGGCTGGTGCCCCCGTTGAGGCGGATATCAGCAAACTGGAACCAGGCCAGATGATGGTTGTGGAATGGCGTGGTAAACCCGTGTGGATCTTGAACCGCACGCCGGAAATGCTGGGTACGCTGCCAAAGCTGAATGAGGCTGTGGCTGACCCGAACTCTGAAAAAGATCAGCAACCTGCTTATTGCAAGAACGAACATCGTTCGATCAAGGACAATATCTGGGTTGCCATCGGTATTTGTACCCACCTAGGTTGTTCGCCATCCTCGAAGTTTGCTGAAGGCGCTTCCCAGGGCATGCCAGGCGATTGGCTTGGTGGCTTCCTTTGCCCTTGCCATGGTTCTACCTTTGACTTAGCTGGTCGCGTCTTCAAAGACAAACCGGCACCGACCAATCTAGAGATCCCGCCGCACGCCTACCTGAGCGATACGCGCCTGATCATCGGTGAAAGCAAAGGAGCCTAACGATGGCAAGCAACAAGCATTACGAAAAGTACAAGTCCAACGGTAGCGTTGGCGGTAATGTCCTTGAGTGGATTGATGCGCGCTTCCCGCTGACATCGACCATCAAAGGCCATCTGACTGACTACTACGCACCGAAGAATTTCAATTTCTGGTATTTCTTTGGTTCGCTGGCGCTGATGGTTCTGGTGATCCAGATCGTTACCGGTATTTTCCTGGTAATGAACTACAAGCCAGATGCCAACCTGAACGAAAGCGGTATTCCCATTGCGTTTGCCAGTGTGGAATACATCATGCGAGACGTCTCTGGCGGCTGGCTAATCCGTTACCTGCACTCGACAGGCGCCTCGGCGTTTTTCGTTGTGGTTTACCTGCACATGTTCCGTGGCCTGCTCTACGGTTCATACCGTCAGCCACGTGAGCTGCTGTGGGTATTCGGTACGCTGATTTTCCTGTGCCTGATGGCAGAAGCTTTCATGGGCTATCTGCTCCCATGGGGCCAGATGTCGTTCTGGGGCGCTCAGGTTATTATTAACCTGTTTGGTGCCATTCCAGTGATCGGCCCGGATCTGTCGACCCTCATTCGTGGCGACTTTGTGGTGGGTGATGCAACGCTCAACCGCTTCTTCTCGCTGCACGTGATTGCCGTACCACTGATCCTGATTGGTCTGGTGGCTGCTCACCTGGTCGCGCTGCATGAAGTCGGTTCGAACAATCCAGATGGCATTGAAATCAAAGCCAATCTGGACGAGCACGGCAACCCACGTGATGGTATTCCATTCCACCCGTACTACACCGTTAAAGATATCGTGGGTGTTGTGGCCTTCCTGTTCGTATTCTCGATCGTCGTCTTCTTCGCTCCTGAAGGCGGCGGCTACTTCCTGGAATACAACAACTTCTATCAGGCTGATCCGCTGAAGACACCATCGCACATTGCACCAGTCTGGTACTTCACACCGTTCTACTCCGTGCTGCGTGCGATCGTCTGGCCAATTCTTGGTATTGATGCCAAGTTCTGGGGTGTGGTCGGTATGGGCGCATCGGTGGTGATTATTGCCTTCCTGCCATGGCTGGATCGTAGTCCTGTTAAGTCGATCCGCTATCGTGGTCCGATCTTCAAGGGCGCGCTGACGATTTTTGTGATTGCCTTCTTCATCCTGGGCTACCTCGGTACCCAACCGCCATCGTATGCTGGCGAGAAGATCTCACAAGTATGCAGCTTGATCTATTTTGGCTTCTTCCTGCTGATGCCGTGGTATTCGAAGATCGATAAGTACACCATTCCGCCTGAGCGCGTGACGGACTAACAGGGTTGAAGATCATGAAAATGAAATCATTCTTTGCTGCACTCATCATGGTTCCGGCGCTGGCCTTTGCTAGCGGTGCCGAAGTGCATCTCGACAAAGCGCCAAACGTGCAGGGTGATAATGCCGCTCTGCAAAACGGTGCGCGTCTATTCGTTAACTACTGCCAGAGCTGTCACGGTGCTTCATTCATCCGTTACGAAAAGCTGATGGAGCTGGGCCTGTCTGAACAGCAGATCAAAGACAACCTCATGTTTACCGGTGACAAGATCGGTGACACGATGAAGATCGCGATGCGTCCGGACGAAGCCAAGAAATGGTTTGGCGCAACACCGCCTGACCTGACCCTGATTGCACGTGCGCGCGCATCGGGTGATGGTAGTGGTGCTGACTGGCTCTACACCTATCTACGCAGCTTCTACAAAGACGATGCACGACCAACGGGTTGGAACAACGTTGTCTTTGCTAACGTCGGTATGCCGAATGTGCTGTGGCAATTGCAGGGTGTTCAGGCGCTCGAAACTGTCAAAGAAGAAAACGGTAAAGAGCACCATAAGCTGGTTCTGGTTGAGCCGGGTCAGCTGACGCCAGAGCAGTTTGATAAGCAGGTTGCCGATCTGGTCGGCTTCCTTGTCTGGATGGGCGAGCCGGGTGCCGGTTACCGTAAGGCGGTTGGCGCAGGCGTGCTGATTTTCCTGGCAGTTCTCTTTGTTGCTGCGTACGCGCTGAAAAAGAACTACTGGAAAGATATTCACTAAGTAATAATCACTGGCACCTTCGGGTGCTGGCAAGGTCGGGGTCGAGTATCGATCCCGATCTTTTTTAGAGGGCCTTGATCATGATGCATTTGTACTCGGGAACCGTTTGTCCCTTCAGCCACCGTTGCCGGATTGTGCTGTTCGAAAAAGGGATGGACTTCGAGATTCACGACATCGATCTGATGAACAAGCCAGAAGATCTGGCTGTAATGAATCCGCATAACCGTGTGCCCGTTCTGGTCGAGCGCGATCTGATTCTGTACGAACCAAACATCATCAACGAATACATTGATGAACGTTTTCCGCATCCGCAATTGATGCCGCCAGATCCCGTACAACGTGCCCAGGCCCGTCAGCTGCTGAACGGCATGGAGCGTGAGATTTTCTCGTTTATCGAACCGATTGAACGCAACTTGAAGACTGCCGATAAGGCGCGCAGCGAAATCCGTGATCGTCTGATCGAAATTGCACCGATCTTCAACAGACAAAAACACCTGATGAGCGACGAATTCTCGATGCTGGATGTCGCCATTGCACCGCTGCTCTGGCGCCTTGATCATTACGAGATCAGCCTACCCAAAACGGCTGCGCCATTGTTCAAGTACGCAGAGCGCATTTTCAGCCGTCAGGGCTTCATTGACTCGATGACGCCGCAAGAAAAAATAATGCGTAAGTAATCGAACGTGCTCTCGACAAAGCCCTATTTGATTCGTGCCTTGTGGAGCTGGTGCTGTGATGCCGGCTTTACGCCGTATCTAACGGTATTTGTCGACGAGCATTGTCGTGTGCCGCTTGACTACGTTCAGGACGGATCGATTACGCTGAACCTGAGCCCCTCGGCAACAGGGCAGCTGGATCTTGGGAATGAATGGATCACGCTAAGTGCCCGTTTCGGCGGTGTGCCACGTGAATTGATTTTTCCAGTGGGGGCGGTAATTGGCATCTTTGCCCGTGAGAATGGTGCGGGTATGGAATTCGCCTATGAGCCAACAGTTGCAGAGACTTCGGTTCAGCCCGTCGTAGAAATCAAACCCGGATCATCCGCGTTAGCGGGCAACAAGTCAGAAACTGCGAGTAAGCCTGCCCGCGCACCGCATCTGCAGCGTATCAAATAAAGGGAGGCTCGCCGAAATGGCTACGGATGTCATCATTCTGTTTGCCCATGGTGCCCGCGATCCTGAATGGGCTCGCCCAGTAGAAGCCGTTGCGCAACGATTGCGAGAGGGTTCCCCGGGGCGCCATGTCGAGGTTGCGTTCCTCGAATTCATGAAACCAACGTTGCCGGAAGCCGTTGCTGAAATCTTTTCCGAAGGGGCCTCTTTTGCCGGAGCGTGTATTCAGATTCTGCCCTTCTTTATTGCCCAGGGCGGTCATTTGCGCAAAGAGCTGCCTGAAATGCTGGACGCGCTGCGTGCGCAGTATCCGGAGCAGGCGTTTTCATTGCTACCACCACTTGGCGAGCTTCCTGCGGTCCAGGAGGCAATGGCCGAAGCCATTGCCAGTCTGATTTCCTGAGCAGTGTCCCTGCTTAGTGCTGCTTAGGCTTTACGTATAGGCTGGCTGCCATAGTCACCAGCAAGAAAGCCAGCACTACGGTCAGAGAAGCACCCACTGGGATGTGATAAAAATCCATCATGAGCATTTTGGCGCCAATAAATACCAGAATTGCGGCCAAGCCAAATTTGAGCAAATGAAAGCGTTCTGCCATGCCGGCCAACATGAAATAGAGTGCCCGCAGACCCAGAACCGCAAAGATGTTTGAGCTCATTACGATGAATGGGTCAGTGGTAACAGCAAAGATCGCCGGGATCGAGTCCACGGCAAACATGACATCGGTAACGCCAATGATCGCCACCACCAGGAATAGGGGGGTAAATACGCGTGCGCCATCCTTCATGAGCATCAGCGCGCTCCCATGGTATTCGTGGGTGATGGTCAGGTGTTTGTTCATCCATTTGAGCAAACGGTTGTTTTGGAGGTCGGGCTCTTCTTCATCAGCCACGACCATTTTGACGCCGGTGTAAAGCAGGAATAGCCCGAAGATATACATGATCCAGCTGAAACGGGAAATCAACCAGGCGCCTACGAGGATAAGCACAATTCGTAGCACGATCGCTGCAATAATGCCGATCATCAGCGCTTTTTTCTGCTGGGGCAGCGGTACCTTGAAGGCGTTGAACAACATCAGGAACACGAATAGGTTGTCGACAGAAAGCGATTTTTCAATGATGTAACCGGTTAGAAACTCCCCGGCCTTTAGGTCGGCGAGCGCCCGGCCTTCCGAAAGGTCTAGGGCGAACCATAGTCCGGCACAAAACACGAGGGCCAATGCAATCCAGATCAGCGACCAGCGTAAAGCATCCTTGAAACCGATCACCCGGCTACCCTGCTGGCGAAGCATCATGAAATCGGCGCCAAGTGCTGCGGTCACAAAAATGACTAAGGCAGCCCACGCAAGTGGCGAATCTATATTCGGGATAGTGCTCAAAGACATTGAAAACCCTACGAGTAGATGCTCAGTGCGCTCAATTAACGCTTAGCATGGCAAAATGAAGAATTAGGTGTCATTTTGCCACGAACCTCGGATAAGCGAAGATGTCAGCACTTGAGTTTGCGATTTTGCCGGTTACTGCCTTTGCCCAGAACTGCACCTTAATCTGGTCTCCTATTAACAAACGTGGGGCGATTGTTGATCCGGGCGGGGATCTGGATCGATTGGAAGCTGAGATTAAAAAGCGTGACGTCACGCTTGAGAAAATCCTGATTACCCACGGGCACATCGATCATGCAGGCGGTGCTGCGGAACTTTCGAAGCGTTTGAACATACCCATCGAAGGGCCGCATCAGGATGATCTTTTCTGGATTGATGGGATGCCGATGCAGTCCAAACAGTTTGGGTTTCCGCATGCCGATGCCTTTGTGCCTTCCCGCTGGCTGGTCGACGGCGACACAGTCACCATCGCGGGTGAAACGCTGGATGTGATTCATTGCCCGGGTCATACGCCAGGGCACGTCTGTTTCTATCATGCACCCTCCCAACTGGCGCTGGTTGGCGATGTCTTGTTCCAACAGTCGATAGGGCGTACGGATTTTCCCAAGGGAAACCACCAGCAACTGATTCACTCGATTCGAGAAAAGTTGTTTCCGCTGGGTGATGATGTGCGCTTTGTGCCAGGGCATGGGCCGATGTCCACCTTTGGCGATGAACGCATGGACAACCCCTTTGTTGCAGATGGTCAGCGCTAACGAGAGATAAAGGTGATTCCGGTTCGTTTTGTGACGATCCATAGGAATCTCTCCCCCTCTGTTAGAATAGAGCCAACGTAAAGACAGCAGGAATTAGCGCCGATGAAAACCACTTTTCTCGACTTTGAGCAGCCGATTGCCGAACTGGAAGGCAAGATCGAGGAACTTCGCGCCATGCAGGACGAATCGGGCGTCGATATTTCGGAAGAAGTAGAACGGCTGGCTGAAAAGAGCCGTACGTTGTCGAATGACATTTACGCAAAGCTGTCGCCTTGGCAGAGTGCCCAGGTGGCGCGTCACCCACAGCGCCCGTATACCTTTGACTACATCGAGAACATCTTCACCGATTTCCATGAGCTGCATGGCGATCGTGCGTTTGCTGACGACACGGCGATTGTTGGCGGCCTGGCGCGCCTGAATGGTGAACCTTGTGTCGTCATTGGCCATCAGAAAGGCCGTGACACCAAGGAAAAAATTTATCGCAACTTTGGTATGCCCCGTCCAGAGGGGTATCGCAAAGCCTTGCGCTTGATGAAGCTGGCTGAAAAGTTTGGCCTGCCGGTATTTACCTTTGTTGATACCCCGGGTGCGTATCCGGGTATCGGTGCAGAAGAGCGGGGCCAGTCAGAAGCCATCGGGCGCAACCTGCTGGTTATGGCTGAGCTCAAGACCCCGATCATCGTCACGGTTATTGGCGAAGGTGGCTCGGGCGGTGCGTTGGCTATTGCAGTCGGTGACGAAGTGCTTATGCTGCAACACTCCACGTATTCGGTGATTTCGCCTGAAGGCTGTGCCACCATCCTCTGGAAGAGCGCTGAAAAAGCGTCTGAGGCGGCAGAAATCATGGGCATCACAGCGGGGCGCCTCAAGTCGCTTGGCCTGATTGATCAGGTGGTTGAAGAAACTCCGGGCGGCGCACATCGTGACGTCGTGGGTATGGCAAAGAACCTCAAACAGGCGCTTGAACAGGCGTTGGGTCGCGTCAGCGGCTTGGATCATGATGCATTGGTGCGTCGACGTATCGATCGTCTGATGGCTTATGGTGCCTTTGATGAGGTTGCTGCCTGAAGCCTCGTTTAGGCTCCTAGCCTGAGTCCGGATGACAGCGGACACTGACCTCATCATTACCCATTTGCGTGCTGCGCTGGGTGATGCGTGTCTGCCCAATCGAACAATCTGTATTGCGCTCTCTGGCGGCATGGATTCCATGGTGCTACTACATGCGTTGGTGCTGCTGCAGAAAGAGACGCCGTTTTCGCTATTTGCATTGCATGTGAATCACGGCATCTCACCGAATGCCGCACATTGGGCCGAGTTTTGTCAGCAACGCTGCGCCGATTTGGGTGTGCCTTGCGAGGTGGCTACTCTGTCACCATTAACGGCGGCCGGCACCGGCCTGGAACGGGCTGCCCGAGAGGGGCGTTATGCGCTCTTTGCGGCAGCAAATGCCGATGTGCTCTGTATGGCTCATCATCAGAATGATCGGGCAGAAACACTGTTGCTGAACCTGTGTCGCGGGGCTGGCCTGCAAGGGCTAGCAGCAATGCCGGGCAGTCGTTTTCTAAATGGCAAGCGCCTGATTCGTCCTTTTATTGATTTGCCACGCTCAGAATTGCTGGCGTGGGCAAAATCACAAAATCTGCGCTGGATCGAAGACGAAAGCAACCAGAACCTGCATTATCGACGCAATTACATGCGCCATGTCGTGCTGCCTGCCATAAGCGAACAGTTTCCGGGGGTTGTGGCGGTTTTAGCCAGAACAGCGGTGCAAATGCAGGAGCAAAGCAAACTATTGGCGCGTTTGGCGGACGTGGATGCTCAAACCTGCCAGGACGAAGCGGGGCATCTGTTGGCGTCAAAGTTGGCGTTGCTGCCAGCTGAAGCAAGACTCAATGTTCTGAAGCATCGACTCAATAG
>CAZGHR010000045.1:9619-10952 GCA_964525545.1 uncultured Dechloromonas sp. | reverse complement strand
TGTTGTTAATGCCAGCAAACCCTGGTACGAAAGACGCTGATTAGAGCTCGAAGTGGGCTCGTAAGCCAAAGAAGCTGACTGGCCCACGATCCGCGTTATAGGCTGGGTTGCGGATATATTGGTAGTCAGCAGATAGATAGGCGCCTTTGAATAGATTAGCGCTGTAATAGGTTTCAAGAATGCGTTCACCCTGGTATGTAATGCGACCATCACCAATAAACATGGTGCTACCACCCTGGTTAAGATAATTAATCTGAGACGAGCTAATGCCGTTTAATGCAAAGCCTAGACCATAAGTATCTTTTTCGCGTCCCCAGTAGGTTCCTTTTATAGAAGCACCTCCAGACAGTGAACGGCTAATATCGGTAAATGCTTCAGTTTCAGTATTGCCGTTATTCCAACTCCATCGGCCAAATAACCCAAAGCTGTCAGAAAGAGCTTGCTCAAAGTTCAGTGAGTACCCCCATTTAGTCTGGTAGCCATTTCGCGAAGTCAGAATGTTGGGGGTGCCGCCGTTGGCTTGATTAACGGCATCGTTAAATGTGGCCAGAATGCCTCTGTTTTGAAAGACAAGTGCACGCACGGCTCCGTCCTGGCCCCACAAAGTGTGCTCATGTTCTAACTCAACCTGGTCTCCGTATTGTTGCGTAAGTTGCCAATCGAGACGAAGCGCGTTGGGTTCTTTGGGCATAGCTAGGCGCCCAGCACGAATTGCCCATCCATCATCAAAGTATTCTGCGATTAGGCCATAGGTATAGCCTCTGGAATTCGCCGGAAAATCCCAACCACCGGCGGCCATGATTGACCAGTTTAAAAACTGGGTGCGAGGGTCGTGGCTGTATTTGTTGCCATCAAAGTAGTCGAGGGCAGAGAAACCACCATAGGTAAAACGCAAGCGACGTTTGTCCACATTGCCTGCTAATTGGTTTGGGCCACCTTCGATGTGTTCCTGACCACCGCCAAAGCCAAAGGTTTGTTGAATAAAGTAGCGGGCGTTATATACCTTGATAGGGATATTAGTGCCTCGTTGTAATTCGCCGTTGGTAAAACCACCCAACCCGCTAAGATTGGAAAATGCGATGCTTTCTACCGCTTCCGGGTTGTAATAGACCTCTGCGCCAGGCCAAAGCCGAGCACCGATAAACGCGGTTGCGGTAAAGCTATAGCTTTTTCCCTGGTCGCCGTAGCTGAGCATGCTCTTTTCGCCTTGATAGGGCGAATTGAACTGATTTTTGTACTGAAGTACATAGGTAGATTGACCATGCAGGCTGAAATTTTCAGTATCGTCAGCAATCGGTGAAGTGCTATCAATGGTTGGGTCCCCCTTGACTGG
>CAZGHR010000045.1:0-9519 GCA_964525545.1 uncultured Dechloromonas sp. | reverse complement strand
GGGCGTGCTTCATAAATCGTGCAGCGTCGAAGCTCTGGGTCATGAAATTGACAGGTGGTGGCGTAAATATGATCTTTCTTATGTTTTAGGATGCGTTCGTTGACGTGATCTTTCGGATGACCTTCTTTATAGACATAGTTGCGCGTAAATTTTGATTTGGCCTGTGCCGGTGTTATCTCGAAATGTCCGGCAAGGCGTTCGATATCACTTTTAGTTACTTCGATACGTGGGTAGCTACAGCAGTAACCAGGGCATTTTGCGCAGTCGTATTTAACTTTAGAGGTTTTCATTGTTGCGTTCCATGTTGCTTGGAATCATTTATCCCAAGGCGTATCTAGTTTGATGATTGGTTTAAGTGCGGATGGGAGCATCTCCATATAGGCACTCATTCGACCTTTAGCCCAAGCGGTGGGGGCGTCAGTGATGATGCTATCGCGCTCTGCCATCAGAACTTCTGCAGTTGCCAGATCATTCATGTGGCCCAGCAACTCCTGGGTACTGGTGAGTGCCCGTAAAAAGGCTTGCACACGTTTCTTCGGATAAAGGCTTTCGAAGAAATCGAGAGTGTAACGGAGTTTCTTGAGATCAATACGTACTTCGTGGCGATCTTCTGCGTTCAATGTATGAGCAAGCCTGGCACCTTGAATAAAACGTTTGTGACGGCGCTTCAGTGCTTTTGTGGCATAGCTGCGTATGTTGTCTGAGTTATCTTTTAGATTCATCAGCGCTTCGCAGAAGCTAATGATGTTGAGGCTGTACGCTTTGCTATTGATGCACGCTTTTGCTGCTTCATGCGTCTCAAGCCGACGCTGGTGAGCGAAACTACGCAGGGCGATTAATTCCGGGTGCTCCCCAAGGTCGTGATCCATCAATGGGAGCTGCTCTGTACAGAATACGTCCCAGTTTCTTGCGTTTCCGAGTTCCTGGGCGATGTCTCGCCATGCGTTGCTCCAGCGATCGGCAAAGCCTGTAGGGAGTGCGTCGGCAAACAGTCGGAGTGCCGTGCGTAATCGGCGTAGCGCGACGCGTGCCTGATGGACGTATTCCTCATCCTGAGGCGATTGAATGCCGCGTTCATTAGCCTGTAGTTGCGCGATACAACTTCTTGCAATGTATTGAAAAACGGCGACTGTCGATGTCCGTGGTTGAATGCTCAGCGATTCGGCCTTGCTGGGTGTCTGACGTTTGTTCAGGAATAGGGCATAGCCACGGGCCGCTTTGCTTTCGTCGGCAGGGTGTAGGCGAACATCCCGACTCAGCATTCGGGCCAAGGCAAATAGTGTTGCGGGGTTGCCTTGCTTCAGTTCTAGCTCTAGTTCACAGATGGCTTGTTCCCGTGTGAGCTCATCTCTTTGTACAGAAATGCTGCCTTGGTCCAGTGCAACCTCGATCGTTGCGCGGCGAAAGTTTAATGTCCACACGCGCCGGCTAAAGTCTGTGGTGAAAACAGGCACCAATTGATCTGCCTTCATGCTGAGGGCATCTGCCAATTGGGCATCATCGACTAAGGTTGAAAAATCGAATTGCCCCGGGGTTGTTGGCGCTTCCCATTCCGAGCGTTGGCTAATACCGCCCTCGCTACGTTGAGCAGTTTTAACGGTTAGGAGGGTTTTGCGTAAAACGCGACGTTCACGAACAGCGACTTTTTGTTTCGTGAGATCTAAATTCGGGGTATCAAAGTAGGTGTTATAGAGTTTCAGCCGCTTGGCAGGTTCGGCCAACAATGGATGTTGTAGCAGACGCGGAATATCTTCAGCTGACAGCGATAGTTTAAGTTCTGTTTCAGTGCCCATGTTACAGATTTGTTAAATTTCCGTTAAAAAATAATAGGTTATGCGCTATTTGTGGGCGAAGCTTACCTGCGGCGCTAGGGAATAGCAACTCAGAAAGTAAAAAACCCGTAGGGTAGTCCTACGGGTTTTAATGACTCGAGTGTAGAGACTTAGGTCTTCAAGTCACCCGAGATGTAGCCAGCCAGTTGTTGAATCGTTTCTTCGTGGCCAGCAATGATCGATTTCACCACGTCACCAATAGAAACGAGGCCAATCACTTTGCCATCTTCCATCACAGGCAGGTGACGAATGTGTTTCTCCGTCATGATGGCCATGCAATCATCAATGGTTTGCTCTGGAGACATTGTGTACAGCTCGCTGGTCATAAGTTCGCGCACCACCGTGTCACGGGAATTACGGCCACGGAGAATAACCTTGCGGGCGTAGTCACGCTCGGTAAAGATGCCGTTGAGCTTGTCACCCTCCATGATGAGAACTGAACTGATGTCTTCACGAGCCATCAATTCTAGCGCTTCAAGCACGGACGCATCGGGACGTAATGCGCAGACACCCGAAGTCTTATGGTTAAGCAATTGGCGAACGGTGAGCGACATCACGGACTCCTGATTTTATAAGGACGATGTTGAAAGCAAAGTAGTAAGATATGCGCACTCTCCCTTTCTGGCAAGAGGGAAGTGTTGCTTTGTGTTTTATGGTTTTTGATGCTTGTTATGTCCGACTCTATATCCGAACGTTTGAATTCTTTCATTTGCACCCTAGCTGGGCGATCACACGCCCTGGCACAGGGGCAGGTGAGCCTGGTAGGTGCAGGTCCGGGGGATCCGGAGTTGCTGACGCTACGTGCCCTACGACGGATTGCCGAAGCGGATGTGGTGCTTTATGACAACCTGGTTGGTCCTGAAATTCTGCAGTGGGTCACGGAGGGGGCGGAGTGTTACTACGTAGGCAAAAAGGCGGCCAAGCACGCATTGCCGCAAGATGACGTGAATCAGTGGTTGATCGATCTGGCACGCGCAGGCAAACGTGTGGTGCGCCTAAAGGGTGGCGATCCGTTTGTTTTTGGGCGGGGCGGCGAAGAGATGGATGCCTTGCTCGAAGCCGGTATTGCAGTGGAAGTCGTGCCGGGTATTACAGCTGCTGTCGGCTGTGCGGCCTATGCCGGTATCCCATTGACGCATCGCGATTGGGCACAGTCCGTGACTTTTGCAACAGGTCATTTAAAACACGGTTTGGATGAGCTCGACTGGGCAGGGTTATCGCGCCCCACGCAAACCGTTGTTTTCTATATGGGGATGACGGCTGCAGCCGGTATTGCCGAAGCACTCATTGCGCATGGTCGTGCGCCAGAAACGCCCGTCGCTGTGATTTATCACGGGACTCGCCCAGATCAGAAGGTCGTTATTGCCACGCTAAAAACGCTGGCCAAACAAATTAGCGCCGAGGCAATCAAGCCACCGGCGCTACTGATTGTGGGAGAGGTCGTTCGGCTCTATAGACCGAACTGAAGACCCACCGAAGCGGGTCAGCCTAAAAGCTTAGGCAGCTTGTGCAGGGATGCCGTTGCCAATACGCGCAATGCGGTTGTTAGCATCGGCGTACACCAGCTTAGGCTCGTAATTGGCCAGTTCCACTTCGTTGTACACGGCAAAGGTCGCGATGATCAGCAGATCGCCAGGTGCAGCGCGACGTGCGGCTGAACCGTTAACGGAGATCATGCCCGATCCGCGTGCACCGCGAATGGCATAAGTTGTGAAGCGCTCGCCATTGTTGATATTCCAAATGTCGATCTGCTCGTACTCGCGAATGTTCGCGGCGTCGAGCAAGTCTTCGTCAATGGCGCAAGAGCCCTCATAGTGCAATTCCGCATGCGTGGTAGTTACGCGGTGCAGTTTGGACTTGAGCATGGTTCGCTGCATGGATATCAACCTGAAGTCAGGAAAGGGAAGCGCATTGTGAATCGTGAATTACGCGCTGTCAATAACCCTGTAACAAAAAGTTTTATTGATAAAAAACCAACAAAAACAAAGAGTTCTAGATCTCTAAGTTGTCCAGGAGGCGAGGGGTGCCGAGCTTTGAGGCAGCAACGATCACTAAATCAGTGTCTGAGGGGGTTGCCGGTGCCAGATCTTGCTGGCGGCGTATGCTGATGTAATCTGTTTTCCAGCCATGGGCATTCAGAGTTTCAGCGGCTTTTTTGCACAACGATTCGTAATTTCGGTCACCAGCTTGGACTGCCTGGCGGATGCTTTGCAAGGTCTGTTGCAGGCGTGGCGCTTCGGCACGCTCTGCGGGGCTGAGGTAGCCATTGCGTGAAGACAGGGCCAAGCCATCTTCGGCACGGACCGTTTCGCCACCAATGATTTTGATAGGCAACATGAATTGCTGTGCCATGTTACGGAGCACCATCAGCTGCTGGTAATCCTTTTTTCCAAACAGTGCCACATCGGGCTGAACGATCTGGAATAGCTTCATGACCACCGTGGCAACACCACGGAAGTGGCCCGGACGGCATTCGCCTTCCAGAAGAAACTGAATCTCTGCGGGCTCAACCACGTAGGTTTGGGGTTCGGGGTAGAGGTCGGTTTCAGTAGGGGCAAACAGGAACTCAACCCCGGCTTCGCGTAACTGAGCACAATCGGCCTCAAAGGTGCGGGGGTATTTGTCGAAGTCTTCGTGGGGGCCAAATTGCAGCCGGTTGACGAAAATGCTCGCAACAACGCAGTCAGCGTGTTCACGGCCCTGGCGCATCAGGCTGATATGACCAGCATGTAGATTACCCATGGTGGGCACAAAGGCAATGGTTCGGTCTTGCTGACGCACCTGAGCCAGCGCCGAACGGAGCTCGGCAACATTTGAAAAGATTTGCATGCTTATTCCGGGTAAATCTGATCCGGGCCAGGGAAGGTGCCGGCGCGGACTTCTTCTACATAGGCAGCAATCGCTGCAGCCACCGAGTCTTTACCCGCCATAAAATTCTTAACAAAGCGGGGTTTTTTGCCGGGGGCGATATCCAGCATGTCGTGTAGTACGAGTACCTGGCCGGAGCAGCCCGTGCTGGCACCAATACCAATGGTCGGAATGCGCAGGTGGCTGGTAATGAAGTCGGCGACCTTGGCCGGCATTGCTTCCAGGACCAGTAGGCTGGCACCTGCTTCTTCCAGGGTCATAGCGTCGGTGAGTAGTCGCTCACGATCACCATCGGCACGGCCTTGAACACGATAGCCGCCCAGTTGAAACACCGATTGCGGTGTCAAACCGATATGGCCGCAGACCGGGATACCGCGTGCGGTTAGAAACGCAGTAGTAGCAGCCATTTCGCGGCCGCCTTCAATCTTAACCATCTGGGCACCGGCTGCCATGAGCTGGGCGGCATTACGAAACGCCAGTTCCGGGCTTTCCTGGTAGGTGCCAAAAGGCATATCGGCAATAATTAATGGGCGATCACAACCACGGGCAACACAAGCGACGTGATAGGCCATGTCTGCCTGGGTGACCGGTAGGGTCGAATCATGGCCTTGCAAAACCATACCCAGTGAATCGCCTACCAGCAGGGCGTCAACGCCGCTGGCTTCAGATACACGGGCAAAGGTCGCGTCATAGCAGGTGAGCATGACGATCTTTTCGCCGCGTTCGCGCTGGCGGGCAAGATCGAGCGGATGAAGACGGCGGACAGCAGTTTGGGCAGACATGCGAGTAATCGGCTCAGTGTGAGTAGTAATTTGGCTAGGATACACAGCTATCCGCGGGCGGCAAACTGTTTATTCGATCCGTTCAATCGCCTGATCGGCAACCTGTTGCAGGTACTGATCCAGTTGACCAAGACCAGGGGCGCTCATGTCTGGCAGTACATCCAGTAGTGGGCGTAGTACAAAAGCCCGTTGGTGTAGGCGAGGGTGCGGCAAAACCAGCAATGGCGTGTCCATGGAAATCTGGTCGTAAAGCAATAAATCCAGATCCAGGGTGCGGGGTGCGTTACGGGCGATATCGTGACTGCGGTCGCGTCCAAAGTGTCGCTCGGTTTCCAGCAACCAGCGCATCAGCACCTCCGGGGCCAGATCTGTGCGAAAGGTGGCTATCCCATTGATGTAATCCGGTTGTGCCTCGTCGCTGCCTATCGGCGCAGTGCGATACAACGGAGAAAGCTGCCATTCAGCTGTGCTGGCATTGCTTTGCAGTTGTTGGATGGCCTCTTGCAATGTATTGCGTGCATCACCCAGATTGGCGCCTAAGCCAATCACGGCCTGGTGCGGTAAACGTGGTGCCATTATTCGCTCTGAGGGTTTGATTGCGTGTTACTGCCGTCAGCATTCTGGCTGCGTTTACGATTCGGGCTACGGCGACGGCGTTTCTTGGCGGGAGCAACATTATCTTTGGGCGCACCGGCAATTAGCGACTCTTGTTCGGCAGCGTCTGATTCCTGGAACTTTGTCCACCAGTCACCTAGTTCTGAATCAATTTCACCCGTCTGTGCCCGGAGGAGCATGAAGTCATAACCGGCACGGAACCTTGGATGGCCTAGTAAGCCATAGGGGCGCTTGCCGCTGCGTTGTTCGAAGCGCGGCTGTAGTGACCAGATTTCTTTGATATCACCTACGAGACGCTTAGTAATGGCCAGTTTGGTTGCCTGGCGATCCAGTACATCAGACATCGCCGCAAAGAGTGCCGGGATCGCAATCTCATTTTTGGCTTTGCGCTTATTCCAGTGTGCCAGCACTTCATGCCAGAGCAGGGCGGCAAAGAGGAAACCCGGAGAGATCGATTTACCTTCGCGGATGCGCTGGTCTGTGTTGGTCAGTGCCTGTTCGACAAAACGTTCGCCTAAGGGCTGCTCGAGAATCACGTCGAGCAAAGGCAGCACGCCATGGTGTAGACCTTCATCCCGTAAACGTTTCAGGCAAGCCAACGCATCACCACAGGTGAGTAGCTTCAGCATTTCATCGAACAGACGCGCCGGTGGCACGTTGTCCAGAAGATCGGCCATTTCGCGAATGGGTTTGCGTGTCGCAGAGTCCAGATCGAGATTCAGTTTTGCACCCAGACGGACAGCGCGCAGCATACGTACCGGATCTTCACGATAACGTACCTTCGGGTCGCCAATCATGCGCAACGTGCGTTGCTTCAGATCCGCATAGCCCTGGTGGTAGTCATGGATCGTTTCGTCGTATGGATCGTAATACAGTGCATTGACCGTAAAGTCGCGGCGGGCGGCATCGTCAGATTGTGTGCCAAAGGTGTTGTCGCGCAGTACACGGCCATGTTCATCGGTGGCGGAGGCGTCTTCATGTAATGCACGGAAGGTAGTGACTTCGATCAGTTCCTGACCCACCATCACATGCACAATCTGGAAGCGTCGTCCGATAATGCGGGAGCGGCGGCAGCAACGTCGTACCTGCTCCGGCGTTGCATTGGTCGCGATATCAAAATCTTTGGGGTCGCGATTCAGTAGTAAGTCTCGAACGGCCCCACCCACGACATAAGCGCGGTAGCCGGCGCGTTCCAGATCGTCACAAACCCGTTCGGCACCTCGGCTGAGCATGTCACGGGTAATGCCGTGCGTCTTAACCGGAATGATCTTGGGTTCAAGCTGTACCGCCGGCGCGGCATGACGGTTAAAAATCTTTTTAACGAAACGGCGGATCATTAAGCGAGACCAATCTTCTTAAATAGGGCATCGGGCGTACTGTTGTCGCGTAGGGTAACAGTAGGCCAGCCCTTTGCTGTGGCATGCGCCTTTAATGTGTCATCGGCATCAACGGCCACGGGGTTGGTCGACCATTCCAGCAGCGGTAAGTCGTTGTGCGAATCGCTATAGAACCAGCGGCGCTCAAAGCTGCCTTGCCACAGGCCAATCGATTCTAGCCACGCGTTCACCCGGGTAATCTTTCCCTTCTGGAACGACGGTGTGCCCACCGGTTTGCCAGTGAATTGTCCATCGACTTCACCCGGTATGGTGGCAATCAGATGTGGAATACCGAATTCGCGGGCAATATCACCGGTAACAAAGGCGTTGGTGGCAGTCACCACGGCACAGAGATGTCCCAGTGCCAAGTGGCGGCTGACCAGGGCACGGGCGTTGTCCAGCATGATGGGGCGAATATGCTTTTGCATAAACTCACGATGCCATGTATCCAGTTGTGGGCGTGGGTGGCGTGCCAGCGGTGCGAGTTGGAAATCGAGAAACGCATGGATATCCAGCGTGCCGGCTTTGTAATCGGCATAGAAC
The DNA here is from genome assembly GCA_964525545.1 of uncultured Dechloromonas sp. Lineage (GTDB taxonomy): Bacteria > Pseudomonadota > Gammaproteobacteria > Burkholderiales > Rhodocyclaceae > Fluviibacter. The sequence continues at coordinate 1,503 of CAZGHR010000045.1, read as the reverse complement.
TGGGCGTTTTTAGCGGCCTGGATTTCCGGATCAACCACGCCTTTGCTAATAAGAAACTGGGCCCACTCAAAATCGGAGTCTCCATTGAGTAGGGTGTTGTCCAGATCGAACAGGGCGATGGTGCGTTGTTGCGTCATAAATTAGTCTGCAGTCACAGTAGATTCGGCCAGAGCCGTACGAAGCAGGGGCAGGGTAATCCGGCGCTTCTGCTCGAGCGATAGGTCATCCAGACGGCGGATCAAGCCGGCCAGGCTGGACAGATCACGCGGGGCGCGTTGGTAGAGGTAATCCAGCACGTCGGGGGTTAATGACCAGCCCCGGTGTTCGGCCCGTTGTGCCAGAAGTTGCCTCTGATCAGGCTCGCTGAGTGGTTCCAGCCGATAAATGTGCCCGGCACCCAGACGGGTACGAACATCTTCCCGTAGCGTTTTTTGGGCATCGGGCGGCATATTCAGCGTTACTAACAGCCGTTCATTTGTCTGCGCCAGACGCACCAGGTGACGGAAAAGGTCTTGTTGGCCGTTGGCATCGAGTTTGTGGGCGTCTTCCAATACCCAACCCAGGGTTGGGGCGGATAAAAGCATTTCTGTTAGCGGCAATGGGCTAAAACCGGCGCTGAGCATGCACTGACTGAGAAACGATTTGCCACAACCGGTAGGGCCCCAGATCACGAATACATTACTCGGATAGGCTTGAACCGGCTGATTCAGCCAGTTTTCCAGCGCTGACAGCAATTCCACGTTCTCACCCGGCAGAAAGTGCTGCAGGGCAGGCGTCTGGTCTGGCAGGAGATCGAGTATCAGTTGTTGCATGGTCACCTGCATCGTCAGGCAGGTTGTATCCTCATCGGTTACAATTCGCGGTATTAGTAACCCGCGTAGGGCAGAAGCCGCCATTTTACACGGCATTCAGCCCCAGACGTTGCACTCTTAACGCCATCTTGATGTAAGGATCGCCCATGTTTTGCCCGCTAAATCACGCTCGCCAACTGTTCGCTGCTCATGATGCCAAGGCCGGTGGCGGTCTATCCTATCGTGATGCTGGCGTGGACATGGAAGCCGGTGACGAACTGGTAGAGCGTATCAAGCCAATGGCCAAGCGCACCATGCGCGAAGGCGTGATGGCCGGTATTGGCGGCTTTGGCGCCATGTTCGAGATTTCCAAGAAATACAAAGAACCTGTGCTGGTATCCGGCACCGATGGCGTGGGCACCAAGTTGCGCCTGGCCTTTGCCTGGAATCGTCACGACACCATTGGTCAGGATCTGGTGGCCATGAGCGTTAACGACATTCTGGTGCAGGGCGCAGAGCCGCTGTTCTTTCTGGATTACTTTGCCTGCGGCAAGCTGGATGTGGATACCGCAGCCGCTGTCGTCGGTGGCATTGCCAAAGGCTGTGAGTTGGCGGGTGCCGCACTGATCGGCGGCGAAACCGCCGAAATGCCGGATATGTACCCGGCGGGTGAGTATGATCTGGCCGGTTTTGCCGTTGGCGCCGTCGAGAA
>CAZGHR010000044.1:1543-11065 GCA_964525545.1 uncultured Dechloromonas sp. | reverse complement strand
GGGCATAGTAAATGGGCCAATATCCAGCACCGTAAAGGTCGCCAGGATGAAAAACGTGGACGCGTCTTTTCGCGTCTGGCCAAGGAAATTACCGTAGCCGCCAAAATGGGCGGTGGCGACATCAACTTTAACCCGCGTCTGCGCATGGCAATCGACCGTGCGAAAGGCGTCAACATGCCTGCCGACAATATCGACCGCGCCGTTAAAAAGGGCACCGGCGAGCTGGAAGGCGTTGAATACGTTGAACTGCGCTACGAAGGCTACGGCACCAACGGTGCTGCGGTGATCGTCGACTGTCTGACCGACAACAAAACCCGCACCGTTGCCGATGTGCGCCACGCTTTCTCCAAGCATGGCGGCAATCTGGGCACCGATGGCTGTGTGGCATTCCAGTTTCAGCATTGCGGGCAATTTCTGTTCGCCCCGGGCACCGATGAAGCCAAGCTGATGGATAGCGCCATTGAAGCAGGCGCCGATGACGTGCTCACCCATGAAGATGGCGCACTCGAAGTACTGTGCCCACCGAATGATTTTGGCACCGTGCAGGAAGCGCTTACTGCTGCCGGCTTCAAGCCGGAAATGGCCGAAGTAACGATGCGTCCGCTCAACGAAACCGAACTCACCGGCGACGACGCGGCCAAGATGCAAAAACTGATCGACGCCATCGAATCCCTGGACGACGTTCAGGCCGTGTACACCAGCGCTGTTTTTGACGAGGCCTGATTCATTGTCGACGGTTACGCGCATTCTCGGGATTGATCCGGGTCTGCGCATGACCGGATTTGGCGTGATCGAAATGCAAGGGCAGAAATTACGTTACATCGCCAGCGGCTGCGTTAAATCCGATGGCAATCAACGTCTGCCCGAACGCCTGCACACACTGTATGCCGGCATTACTGAAATTATTGGCACCTACCAACCCGATATCGCTGCTGTGGAACAGGTTTTCTCCAACGTGAATCCGCAATCCACCCTGCTACTTGGCCAGGCGCGCGGCGCAGCCATTACGGCACTGGTTGCCCGGGGGCTGCCAGTGAGTGAATACACGGCACTGCAGGTAAAACAATCGGTGGTGGGTCACGGCAAAGCCGCAAAACAGCAGGTAGCTCACATGGTGATGCGCCTACTCACGTTGCCCGGCGAACCGGGCAGCGATGCCGCCGATGCCCTAGCCTGCGCCATCTGCCACGCACATGGCTCGCAAGGTCTGGGTCAACTGGCTGCGCCAGGCCGACGTCAGCGAGGTGGCCGCCTGCTGGCACTGGCCGATAGCGAGCTACTCAACAAGGTGCGCGTTAGCCAAACAACCCCCTCCCGGAGAGCCGCATCATGATCGGACGCCTGAGCGGGCGACTCATTGCCAAACAACCCCCTGCCATCCTGATTGATGTGCAGGGCGTGGGTTATGAAGTCGACGTGTCGATGAACACCTTTTGCGAACTGCCGGCACTCGATGCGCCGGTGACCTTGCACATTCATATGGCAGTCCGCGAAGACGGCCATTTTCTTTATGGCTTTTTAAGCGAAAGCGAACGCACCGCCTTTCGCCAGCTGATCAAGATCTCCGGTGTCGGTGCGCGTATGGCGCTTGCCGTGCTCTCAGGGCTTAACGTTGACGAGCTCGCTGCAGCCATTGCCCGCCAGGACGTTGCCTGCTTTACGCGGATTCCGGGCATTGGCAAAAAAACTGCCGAGCGCCTACTGCTCGAGTTAAAGGGCAAGCTGGATCTCGTTGCTGGCAATGCGGCAGCCCTCAGTGCAGGCCATAGCGTTGCGACTGACCCGTTGCAAGACACCATCGATGCGCTGGTCGCTCTCGGCTACAATGCCCGCGAGGCACAAGGTGCCACAAAAGCACTCCCTGCCGGCGTCAGCACGACCGATGCCATTCGCCTTGCCCTGAAACAGTTGTCCGGTTTGAAATAACTGGCACAACCAAGGAACCTGCGCATGTATTCACCCGGACTACAGATCTCCCGCATTACGATCATTGCGCTGCTGATTGTGGGCGTGCTCTGGGTGCTGCGCCCTTTCCTATCGCCGCTGCTTACGGCGCTGATTATTGTGGTGGCCACCTGGATGCCTTATTCCTGGCTGGTCAAAAAACTGGGTAACCGTAAAACGCTGGCCGCAGCCATTATGACCCTGCTGCTCACCGTGGTCATTCTGATACCCACCTTCTTCCTTGGTGGCCAGGTCACCAAAGCAGGTGCCATCCTTGTAGAAACACTGAAAGACCGCTTCCAGGATGGTTTAGGCGATCCACCTGGCTGGATGCTGGGGCTGCCTTTGGTCGGTGAACACATCCAGACCTACTGGAGCCACCTGCTCAATGATGCCAACAGCGGCACCGAACTACTCCAACGTGTTTATGAACCTGCAAAGCGTTTGATTACTGGCATTGCCACCGGCGTGGTTAACGGCGTACTGCAAATTCTTTTGGCGATCTTTATTGCCTTCTTCGCCTATCGTGATGGCGAACAGTGGTCGATGTGGCTACGTAATGCCGCTCGCCGTCTCAGTGGTGACATCGGCACGCACATGGTCGACGTGGCCGGCAAAACCATCATCGGCGTGATGGTTGGCATTCTCGGCACGGCCGCCGCACAGGGTCTGGTGGCTTACATTGGTTTCAAAATCGCGGGCGTGCCTAACGCCGGGCTACTCGGCGCAGCGACATTCCTGACCTCAATGCTACCGGCCGGTCCGGTGCTCATCTGGCTGGGGGCCGCTTACTGGCTTTATGACCAAAGCCTTACGGGTTGGGCCATTTTCATGGTGATTTGGGGTGCGGCCGGCATTAGCAGCGTCGATAACGTGGTGCGGCCGGTGCTAATTGCACACACCGCCAGCCTGCCCTTCTTACTCATTGCACTTGGTACCTTTGGCGGCATTATCGGTTTCGGTTTTGTTGGTATCTTTATCGGCCCCACGCTCCTAGCACTGGCCGTTGCCGTAACCAACCAGTGGCTCAATCATCGCAATAGCATCACGCATGCGGAGCGCCTGTGATCGAAACAGACGATTTCGCTGCCGGTGCCGACCGGCTAATTACACCGAACAGCGCCTCCCGCCAGGAAGAGGCGCTGGAACGCGCGCTACGCCCCAAACGTCTGGCCGATTACACAGGCCAGCACAAGGTGCGCGATCAACTCGGCCTCTTTATCGAAGCGGCTAAAAAACGCGGCGATGCGCTGGATCACGTGCTGCTGTTTGGCCCACCAGGCCTCGGCAAAACCACGCTGGCGCACATCATCGCGCACGAACTGGGTGTGAATCTGCGTCAGACCAGCGGCCCCGTGCTTGAACGCCCGGGCGATCTGGCGGCACTGCTCACCAATCTGGAACCGCACGATGTGCTGTTCATCGATGAGATTCACCGCCTCTCACCGGTAGTCGAAGAAATTCTCTACCCGGCACTTGAGGATTACCAGATCGACATCATGATCGGCGAAGGCCCCGCCGCGCGCTCGGTGAAACTGGATCTGCCACCATTTACCTTGGTCGGCGCTACCACCCGTGCCGGCATGCTCACTAATCCGTTGCGTGACCGTTTCGGCATTGTGGCGCGGCTAGAGTTTTATGCACCGGATGATCTGCAACAGATCGTCGCCCGTTCAGCACGACTGCTAGAACTGGCACTCGCCGACGATGGCGCACTGGAAATCGCCAAGCGCTCACGGGGCACCCCGCGCATTGCCAACCGGTTGCTACGTCGCGTACGCGACTACGCTGAAATTCGCGCGCCCGAACAACAAGGCGGCATTAATGCACGCACCGCCGATGCAGCACTGGCTATGCTGGATGTAGACCCTGTCGGTCTGGATCTGATGGATCGCAAATTACTGCTGGCCGTGATTGAAAAATTTGGTGGCGGCCCGGTGGGCGTTGATAACCTGGCTGCAGCGATTGGCGAAGCACGCGACACCATCGAAGATGTGTTGGAGCCCTTCCTCATTCAGCAGGGTTATCTGCAACGCACGCCGCGTGGGCGCGTGGCCACCAGCCGTGTGTATCACCATCTCGGCTTGCAGGCGCCTGCTGATGAAAGCAATATGCCGCTCTGGCAAGAATCGGAGCAACGCTAAGATGACGATCTTTCATCATCCGGTACGAATTTATTACGAGGATACCGATGCCGGCGGCGTGGTCTATTACGCCAACTACCTCAAGTTCTTCGAGCGCTGTCGTACCGAGTGGTTACGCACCTTCGGCCACAACCAGACTGACCTGCTCAAGGCCGAAGACATCGTCTTTGTTGTTAAATCGGTGCATGCCGATTACAAACGCCCCGCTCGATTAGATGACAGTCTCGAAGCCGGACTGAAACTCACGCACCTGGGCAGAGCACAAATGCAATTCGAGCAATGGGTCGATCGTCTTAATACAGACGGCACCCGCGAAACGCTCGTCACCGGCGGCGTTAAGCTCGCCTGTGTCAACCTGAAGACCCTTCGACCCGTTTCTATTCCTGACTGGCTGCATAGCCAACTACAACCTAGCGACGCATCATGAACCCACCTAATCAAGACATGTCTATCCTCAGCCTGGTGTTTAACGCCGGGCCCGTTGTACAGGGCATCATGCTCCTGCTGCTCATCGTTTCCTTCATGTCGTGGTATTACATCTTTCTGAAGTGGATGACGATCCGCGCAGAAAAACGTAAAGCGGCCGAGTTCGAAGCTTCTTTCTGGTCGGGCAGCAGCCTGAACGACCTGTATCAGGCGGCGCTCAATGATCGACACAATGCCGGCGCCCTCGAACGCATTTTCGAATCGGGCCTACGCGAGTTCAACAAACTGCGCGACCAGCACCTTCTGGAATCCAAAGACATTCTGGACGGCTCGCGCCGTGCGATGCGTGCTACGTACCAGCGCGAACTGGATCGTATCGAATCGCACCTCGCCTTCCTGGCTTCGACGGGTTCGGTATCGCCATACGTTGGTCTATTCGGCACTGTCTGGGGCATCATGCACGCTTTCCGGGGTCTGGCCAACGTGGGTCAGGCCACCCTGTCGTCTGTGGCACCAGGTATTGCCGAAGCGCTGGTGGCTACGGCCATTGGCCTATTCGCTGCGATTCCTGCTGTGGTTGCGTACAACCGCTTCTCGTATGACATCGATCGCCTGGCTTCGCGCTTCGAATCCTTCATGGAAGAGTTCTCGAACATCCTCCAGCGTCAGATGAAGTAAGGGTACTGCGCAATGCGTAACCGCCGTAAACTCAAAAACGAAATCAACGTCGTTCCCTATATCGACGTGATGCTCGTGCTGCTGGTGATCTTTATGGTCACGGCACCGATGATGCCTACCGGCAATATCGATCTACCCACGGTGGGCACCGCGGCAACGCCGCCCGCCGCTCCGATTGAAGTCAGCGTGCACGACGACCGCAGCCTCACCATTGTGGACCGCGGCGCTAACGGTAAAGAGCAGCCCGTCACGCTACCGCAACTGACTGATCAACTGCTGGCCATGCAAAAGGGCAACCCGGACACGCCCGTGCTGATCGCTGGTGCCAAAAACGTGCCTTATGAGGCCGTGCTGCAAGTCATGGATCAGCTGCAACGCGCCCAGGTTAAGCGTGTTGGCCTGCTCGTTGCACCGACTGGCAAGTAAGCGGAGCCGACACGTTGTCTTTGGCTGACTTTCTGTCACGTGTGAAAGCCTACTGGCACGGCCAGCGCTTTGCTGGCGATGGCATGGCTGCGTTTGATCATGGCGCAGAAGAGCGTGCACGTGAACGAAGGGCGTTGATTCTTACCATCGCCATGCACCTGTTGCTGGTGCTATTCATCATCATCAGTATTGACTGGAAGAATAGCGAACCTTCACCGATGCAAGCCGAAATCTGGACGCCGCAACAACTAGCAGCAGCTACTGCGGCGGCACAGCGCGAATCGCAGACCTTTGGCGACCCGGCGCCGCAACCAGAGCCACCCAAGCCTGAGCCGACCCCACCAAAACCCGAACCTAAACCTGAGCCCAAGCCAGAACCAAAGCCGCAGCCCAAACCGGAGCCGGTGAAGACCCCACCAAAGCCAACCCCTGCCCCTGCGAATCAAAAGGCAGACATCGCCGTGAAGCAGGACAAAAAGCCTGAAAAGGATAAGACACCCGAAAAGGTGCCTGATAAGAAAGATTCGAAGGCCAAGGACGTTAAAGAAACCAAAGACGACAAGAAGAAGCCTGATACCAAAGATGCCAAGAAAAAGGCACAAGATGACTTCCTGGAAGAGTTGAAACGCGAAGAACAGAAAATCGCTGCCCAGAAGCAGCAGGCCGCACAAAAGCAACAGGCTGCCGCCGCAGCGGATGCCCGTGCACAACGTGAAGCGGCCATGCGGGCACAAGCCGGGGCGGAAGCCAAGGCCGCTGGTGCCGAGCGCGCCAAGGGTGACGATCGCAGCTATCTGGCCAAGCTGAAAACCAAGATTCGCGGCAACGTGATTCTGCCGCCCAATCTGCAAGGCAACCCGGCTGCCGTTTTCCGGGTGACGCAATTGCCTTCGGGTGAAGTGATTGATGTGAAACTCATCAAGTCCAGCGGCAATCAGCAACTGGATACGGCTGTAGAGCGTGCCATTCGCAAATCATCACCGCTGCCTGTGCCGGAAGGCCGTTCGCCAGACCGGGTGATTGATATTACCTACCTGCCGTTTGAAAAGCCGCCGCAGTAATCCTCAGACACTATTAAGCATCCCTGCCTATAATCATCACCATGAAAATGCCTACACTACTATCGCGCACAACTCGCGGCCTGTTGGCTGCGCTCTCGCTGATCACGCTGCTTGCCAGCCCGGCCATGGCTCAGCTCAATGTTGAGGTCGTAGGCGCCGGCATGCAGCGCATTCCGGTGGCCGTTCCTAATTTTGGTGGTGATGAAGGCTTAGGCAAAGAAATTGCCACAGTGGTACGCAATGACTTAGCCAGCACCGGTCTTTTCAACATCATCAACACAGATTCACTGGTCGCAGAAGAAAATAGCTCGGTCGACTTTGCCGCCTGGCGCTCGCGTGGTGCCGATGCGCTGGCAACTGCCACCGCCACCCGGCCAGGTGGTCAGATCGAAGTCCGTGTGCGCGTGGCCGACATTATTAAACGTGGCTCACTGGGCAATACCACCATCACCGTACCGGGGAACCAGATGCGTCTGGCCGGACACAAAGTGGCCGACTTTATTTACCAGAAGCTCACCGGCAACCCGGGTTATTTCTCTTCCCGTATTGCCTATGTGCTGAAGCAAGGCAATGGCACGGCAGCCCAGTACCAGCTCATTGTTGCTGATGCTGACGGCCAGAACCCGGTACCCGTATTCAAATACAACCAGCCGATTATTTCCCCTGCCTGGTCGCCCGATGGCACCAAGCTGGCCTACGTCTCTTTCGAAAAGAGCAAACCGGTCATCTTTGAACAAACGCTCAAAACTGGTGCGCGCCGTGCGGTTGCCAGCTTCCGCGGCTCTAATTCAGCACCCGCCTGGTCACCCGATGGTAGCCGGTTGGTTGTTGCCCTCTCCCGTGAAGGCGGCACCCAACTCTATAGCATTGCCCTAGCCACCGGTCAGGCAACTCGTATTACCAATACCAGCGGTATCGACACCGAGCCCGCCTTCTCGCCGGATGGCCAGTGGATTTACTTCACATCAGATCGCGGCGGCAGTCCACAGATCTACAAAATGCCAGCCGGTGGCGGCGGTGCCCAACGCGTGAGCTTTGACGGCAATTACAACGTCACCGCCCGCCCATCGCCCGATGGCCGCACGCTGGCCTTTATTACCCGTCGCGACGGGGGCTTCCGGGTTGCCACCCTGGATCTTGCCACCCGCCAGGTTGCCGTTCTGACAGACTCGCAACGTGACGAATCGCCAACATTCTCGCCTAATGGCCAGATGATTCTGTACGCGACCATTCTGGGCGGACGGGGTGTTTTAGCCGCCGTTTCGGCCGATGGGCAGATCCGCCAGAAGCTCTCGGCTGTCAATGGCGACGCCCGCGAACCGGCCTGGGGCCCGAATCGTTAATTAGTTTTTAAGCTTCGGCATGGAAAATGCTTCTATCTCAAGGGCTTGATCGCTTACAATTCTAGAAACTTCTGGAGTAACACTCGTGCAAAACATCACTCGCAAACATTTCCTCCGTCTGGTACCGGCTCTGGCCGTTGCCATGCTGGCCGCCTGTAGCTCGACCCCGGACAACAGCTCGGATCTGGCCAGCGTTGACGCAACCGGTACTTCCGGCGTGCCAAAGCTGTCTGCCGCCGCACTGGCTAAGCTACGCGACCCGAACAGCCCGCTGTCAAAGCGTAGCGTGTACTTCAACTACGATCAGTACGATGTGAAGTCGGAATACAACAGCCAGCTGCAAGCACATGCCAAGTTCATCGCTTCGGAACCTAACGCCCGCGTTCTGATTCAAGGCAACACCGATGATCGCGGTAGCCGCGAATACAACCTGGCACTGGGTCAGCGTCGTGCCGATGCCGTTAAAAAGCAACTCGTGCTGATGGGTGCCCCGGAATCGCAAATCGAATCTGTGAGCCTGGGCAAAGAAAAGCCAAAGGCACTGGGTGACAACGAAGCTGCGTGGACAGAAAACCGTCGCGCCGACATGCTCTATAACGGCGAGTACTAATGACTCGGCTTATTGCCCGTCATTTCAAACTACCGGCGGCGCTCTGTGCTGCCGGTTTTCTTTGTGCGGCACTGCCAGCACAAGCTGGACTGTTTGATGATGACGTTGCCCGCAAACAGATTTCTGACCTGCAGAAATCCACAAGCCAGACCCTGATCGAACAGAACCGCCTCTCGGAACAGATGAGCCGTGAGGTCTCTGAACTTCGTGGCCAGATCGAGGTGCTGACCAACAGCATTAATGATCTTGAGAAGCGCCAGAAAGATCTGTATCTCGATATTGATAACCGCCTGCAGGCTATAGAAGCCGGTCGCGGCAAATCGGTAGCCAAACCCGTTTCGCCGGTAGCCGCCGATGCAGCGACGAAAGCCGAGCCTAAAGCAAGCACCGAGGCCAAAGCCGATACCAAGCCAGCAGACGATCCTGGCGCTGCACTAAAAGCTTACGAATCAGCCTTGGGTCTTTTCAAAGCGGGCAAATACAAGGAAGCGGCCGTCGCCTTTGATAAATTCACCAAAACCTATCCAGAAAGCGAGCAAGCTCCAGCTGCCCAGTTCTGGCTAGGCAACAGTTACTACGCCGTTGGTGACTGCAAACAGGTGATCAGCTCCCAACAGAAACTGCTGGCGAAGTGGCCTAAGAACGGTCGGGCACCGGATGCCATGGCGAACATTGCCAACTGCCAGGCAGAGCTGGGTCAAAAAGCTGAATCGCAAAAGACCCTGAAAGATCTGGTGGCTAAGTATCCGGATTCCAAAGCGGCCGGCGCTGCCAAACAGCAACTCAAAAAGTAAGGCGCGATGACAGACACCGTGAGCGTGGACCGCAACCAGACGGTTCGCTTAAGCGAAATATTTTTTTCGTTACAGGGTGAAGCCGCTCGCTCTGGC
>CAZGHR010000044.1:0-1443 GCA_964525545.1 uncultured Dechloromonas sp. | reverse complement strand
CTGGATGCATCGCTCCGCCAGGCCAAAGCGCTTGGTGCGCTCAGCCACCGCGTTGTGCATGTCGACATGAACCAGTTTGGCGGTTCTGCGCTGACGGATTTTTCTATCGATGTGCCTGAAGCGCACAGTCAGCCGGGCATTCCCAGCACCTATGTACCCGCTCGCAACACAGTGATGCTCTCACTAGCGCTGGCCCTAGCGGAAACACTGAATAGCCGGGACATCTTTCTTGGCGTGAATGCCGTGGATTACTCCGGCTACCCGGACTGCCGCCCGGAGTATATTGCCGCCTTCGAACAGATGGCCAACCTGGCCACCAAGGCAGGCGTTGAAGGCGCACGTTTCCGCGTGCACGCGCCGCTGATCGCCATGAGTAAAGCCGAGATCATCCGCACGGGTACTCAGTTAGGCGTGGACTACAGCCTCACCGTTTCCTGCTACCAGGCCACGGCAGACGGCAAAGCCTGTGGCCATTGCGACTCGTGCGCCCTACGTGCCGAGGGCTTTGCCGCCGCGGGCATTGCCGACCCCACGCCCTACGTTAATCGCTAAATCGCGAAGCATTCATTAGCGCCTGCGCTCCCAGCAGGTTAGCTGGGCAACCGTGTGCTGAAATTTGCGTGCTGTTTCACGAATTACAAAAGGCACATCCCGTGGCGCCCCTACCGGCACAAAATCACGCTGTAGATGTGCATGCAGGGCATCCAGCGTTGTGTAACGCTCACCATCGCGCTTGAATCCGCCAAGCCACTGTTGTTTTGGTGTGTGCTCTTCGAGCCAGGTATAGGGTGAGGTCAGCACCAGCAAACCGCCGGGCACAATGCGTTTGGCTATCTCGTCCAGAAATTTAGCGGGGTCGTAAAGGCGATCAATCAGATTGGCTGCCACGACCAGATCGAAATCACTATAGGTCTCTTTGAGATTACAAGCATCGCCCTGCCAGAAGCTGACTTTTTCAGCACTATCCAACAAGCCGAGCTTCTCTAGAGATATCTCACGGAATGATTGAAGCTCACCTTCATCAGTGAGCGCATAACGAACGATGCCTTCGCGAATTAGTTCATCGGCCAGATTAATAAAGCGCGCTGAGAAATCTACCCCGACCACAGATTTGAATCCTGCTTGACCAGGCAAGCCCTTTGCTAATTCAAAACTACTCCGCCCGACCGCACACCCGATATCCAAGGCACGATTCAGCGGTTTATCTTTCATGGCCGCTAAGGCAATTTCTGCCACCGCTTTCGGGAAGTTAGGCACATCAAAATAGGTGCTCCCGAAATGGAATTCGGCATACTGCGCTAACAAGGCATCGTCCTCATAACGAGACACTTGCGGCACACGTGCTGCGTCGCCTACGACATAACGGAATCCCGCATGCTGGAAGAAGTGCCTACGGAAGGCATAACGTGAAGCACGTAAGGCTTCGTTACCACACGAGATCCA
>CAZGHR010000043.1:0-11075 GCA_964525545.1 uncultured Dechloromonas sp. | reverse complement strand
GGCACAGGATTGGATGACGCAGGGTTGAATCGTAAGCAAGCGCTTCTGGCACAAGCGCTAGAGCGCACAGGAAAAATTACGGATCCGGCTAGAGCGTTGCAAGAGTTTGGCGGTTTTGAAATTGCCACGATGGTTGGCGTGATTCTGGCTGCGGCCGAGCGACGCATGGTCGTGCTGATTGATGGTTTTGTGGTGGGTGCTGCAGCCTTGGTTGCCTGTCGCCTGTACCCCGCTGTGCGAGATTACTGCGTCTATTGCCATCGTTCTGCCGAGGCTGGCCATCGTGTTCAGCTAGATGCGATGAATGCGAATCCGTTGCTGGATTTGGGCATGCGTCTGGGTGAAGGCACGGGTGTGGCGTTGGCTTGGCCTCTGGTACAAGGCGCCGTGGCATTCTTGAATGACATGGCCAGCTTTGCATCGGCAGGCGTGTCGGAGAAATCCTGATTGAAATCGATCCGGCTCTGGCTTGTTCGGCATTTGCCACCCGCTGTGGCCCCCGGCATTTGCTATGGGCAGTCAGATTTGCCGCTGCAAATGCCCATCGCGCAGCAAACCGATACGGTGAATGCGTTGCGCGATCAGCTGCCAAAGGACGTTCCTGTTTTTAGTAGTCCGCTGATACGTTGTGCTGATCTGGCGGCGGTTCTGGATGCTGCTTATGTGCAGGATAGCCGACTGCAAGAGCTTGATTTTGGCGATTGGGAAATGCAATCCTGGGAAGATATTGGCCCAGAAGCGCTAGACGCATGGGCTAATGATATTGCCGGATTTCGCCCGCCTGCGGGGGAAACCGGCTACGAGTTGCAACAACGTGCGTTGGCATGGTTGCGCGAAATGAGCGTTCACCATGATGAGGTGATTAGTGTCACGCATGCCGGTGTTATCCGGGCGCTGCAGGCGCACCATCAGGCGTTGTCGGGATCCGAGTGGTTAACATTGCGCTATGACTACGGGCAGTTGGTTTGTCTGGATTTTTCAATCGATCAAATTGACGCAGCACCGGTACAATAACGGCATGCCAGCTGACGCCATCAATCTTTCTCAAGTTCGCCGGGTGCTCGTAACCAAGTTGCGACATCATGGCGATGTGCTGCTTGCCTCCCCGGTATTGTCAGCCCTTAAAGCATCGGCGCCGCGACTCGAAATTGATGCCTTGGTTTATGCCGATACCGCAGACATGCTGGACGGGCACCCGGGCCTTTCACAATTGCATTGCATCGATCGCAGCTGGAAGAAGCTGGGGTTGATGGGGCAAGGGTCTGCTGAATGGGCGCTCTTTAGCGCCATGAAATCACGCCAATATGATCTGGTCATTCATTTAACCGAACATCCACGTGGCGCCTGGCTCTCTCGCTTGCTCAAGCCGCGCTGGTCTGTTGCGCCACGCGTTAATGGCCGCGGCCGTTTCTGGAAGAATAGCTTCACGCACTTTGTGTCACCCATCATGGGTAGCGGGCGTCGCCATGTGGTCGAACAGAATTTAGATGCATTGCGACGTTTGGGCGTTCAACCGGCTGCGGATCAACGGGCACTGACTTTTGTGCCCGGTGCCGATGCAGATGCGCACGTTGCTGTGCGTTTGCAATCACTGGGCGTTAAGCCGGGCGCTTTTGTACATTTACATCCACCCTCACGCTGGCATTTCAAATGCTGGACGGCAGACGGCTGGGCAGAGATCATTACACGCATCCGCTCAGCGGGCTGGCCGGTTGTTTTAACCGCAGCGCCAGGTGATAAGGAAGGCCGCTTGATTGATCAGATTCAACAAGCCTTGGCGAAACGCAATGAGTCGCCCGCATTAAGTCTTGCAGGCGCATTGTCACTCAAAGAGTTGGGTGCCTTAACCGGGCAAGCTAAATTATTTGCCGGGGTCGATTCAGCACCCATGCATATTGCAGCGGCCATGAAAACGCCTGTGGTGGCGCTGTTTGGTCCTTCAGGCGAAGGTCATTGGGGCCCATGGGGCACGCCACGCGAGGGTGAACACCACGTGGTTACACGCAGTGCGCAGTTTAATTGCCGCCCCTGTGGTCTGGATGGTTGTGGCGGCGGCAAAGTGAGCGAATGCCTAACCACCATTACGCCTGATGAAGTGTGGGCAGCCATGTCGCCACTGCTTGCATCAAAACCAAACTAAGCCCAAGAGCTACAAAGTCTCCCGATCAACGGGCCAAGTTATTTAGAGGCTTAAATAGTAAACCCCCCAAACCGGACGGGTTGTCCAGCTTGAGGGGTTTCCAAGAAGCAGGTGCGTTTGCTTAGGCTTTGGCAGCCTTTGCTTTAGCCGCTGGCTTTTTGGCGTCTGCACGCATCTTGACGAAAGAGCCTGGTGCATCTTCGATGGCCTTGAGTGGGCCAGCGCCAGGTACACGGGCAGCAACCTTCTTGTCGTTGATGGCTTCGACCCATTCTTGCCAGTTTGGCCACCACGAACCTTCGTGCTGCTTGGCGCTATCAAACCATTCCTGAGCCGTTGCCGGTAGTTTGGCGTTGGTCCAGTAGCAGTACTTGTTACCGGCCGGTGGGTTAACAATACCGGCGATGTGGCCTGAGCCACCCAGCACAAAGTTAACCGGACCGGATGGCAGGTGGACACCCATATAGGTGCTGATCCAAGGCGCAATGTGGTCTTCAATCGCAGAGACGAAGTAACACGGGGTTTTAACTTTGCGGATGTCAATTGGCACACCGCCCAGCGTCAGACCACCCGGTTCTTTCAGAACGTTCTTCAGATACATATTGCGCAGGTAGAAACTGTGCATGGCGCGTGGCATGCGTGTCGAGTCCGAGTTCCAGTACAGCAGGTCGAACGGGAACGGATCTTTACCCATCAGGTAGTTATTGATCACGAAAGACCAGACCAGATCGTTGGCACGCAGCATGCTGAAGGTGCCAGCCATTTCCGAGCCATCGAGGTAGCCGGTCTTTTCCATCTTCTTCTCGATGGTCGAGATGCTGTCTTCGTCGATGAATACGCCCAGTTCACCCGGATCGGTGAAGTCCAGCATGGTCGTGAAGAAGGTGGCCGAGTTAACGCGCGTATCCTTCTTGGCGGCCATATAAGCCAGTGTCGACATCAGCAGCGTGCCGCCCAGGCAGTAGCCGGCAGTGTTGATCTTCTTCGAGCCGGTGGCTTGTTCAACGGCATTGATCGCAGCCAGAGAACCTTCGAGCATATAGTCTTCGAAGTTCAGGTTGGCGTGCTTTTCATCCGGGTTCAGCCAGCTGATGATGAAGGTCGAATGACCCTGGTCAGTCGTCCATTTTACGAAAGAGTTCTTTTCGCGCAGATCGAGGATGTAGAACTTGTTAATCCAGGGCGGCACGATCAGCAGTGGCACATCGAATTGCTGTTTGGTGGTTGGTTCGTAGTGAATCAACTGGAACATTTCGTTCTGATACACCACTTTGCCCTTGGTCGTGGCTACGTTCTTGCCCAGCTCAAAGGCCGAGGTATCCGTCATGCGGATACGCAGCTTGCCGTCACCGGCTTCTACATCGTGCAGCAGATTGTTCAGACCCTTCACCAGGTTCTGACCTTGCGAACGAACCGTTTCACGGAATACTTCCGGATTGGTCAGTGCAAAGTTGGAAGGCGACAGCGCGTCAATGTACTGACGGGTATAGAAGTTCACCTTGTCACGTTGCTTCTCATCCATGCCTTCGACGGTGCCGACGGTATCCAGAATGTGCTTGGACGCAATCAGGTACGACTGCTTGATGAAATCAAAAACGAAATCCTGTTGCCAGCCTTCGTCTTTGAAACGCTTGTCAGAACGCTCTGGGGCAACAGTGGCTTCTGCCTGCATGCCCATCATGCGCATCATCGAGTTCTGCCAGAGCGAGAAATAATTGTGCACCATATTCATCTGGGTCTGAGCCAGCTGATACGGGTTTTGCATCAGACGCGCAGAGAGATCCATGAAGGCTTTGGCAATGCCGACTTCTTCTCCAGAGGGCGTGGCACCCTTTTGAGCTTGGCGCTCCATAAAGCCGCTCAGTACACGCGAGGCGCGTTGAGCTACTTCTGCATATACATGAACCAGTTCGGCCGGGTTTTTGCCTTCTGCGCCCTCGGCGGGATTAGGGGACTGCGACATGGAAATCTCCGTCAAAACGAATGCCAAAAAAATGCGCCTGTCGGTAGAGCGTACGCCAACCCCGACAAGCACGCGGTGCGTCAGCCATAGATTGCCTGTAAAGACCCAATCGCACAAGGGGTATGACGGCTTGGGCGAATTGGCTTCCGGGTATTAAACTGAGGCTTCTTTAGGCTAATTAACGGTCGTTGTGATGTCAGATCAGGAAATTGAGGAGCAATACCCCTGTATCGGGGTGTGTATGGCCGATCCTTCCTCCGGCCTTTGTCAGGGCTGCGGGCGCCCATTGGCCGAGCCGGAATCGCCGGCGGCAGAGGCGTTGGATGAGAGTCAACCCCCCGAAACTGGCGTTCAGTAGTGATTTTGATCCGGGTTTTCCGGGGGCGCCCGGGGCAGGTATAATTGCAAGATTGTGGTTGTGCCCTTAAACACTTAAGCCGGAACCTTGTACATGAACATTGAAAAAGCACGCTTTAACATGGTCGAACAGCAGATTCGCCCGTGGAACGTTCTGGATCCCAACGTTCTGGATTTGCTGTTTGAAGTTCGCCGCGAAGAATTCGTGCCACAGAACTACCGCTCGCTGGCTTTTGCCGATATCGAGATTCCGCTGACACCCAAAGCCGTTATGATGCCGCCGCGTATGGAAGCCCGTATGCTGCAAGAGCTGGAACTGACTTCGGATGCGCGCATTCTGGAAGTGGGCACCGGTTCGGGTTACATGACCGCGCTGCTGGCTTCGCAAGGCGCTCAGGTGACCAGTCTGGAAATCGACCCTGCACTCAAGGAACAGGCTCAGGCCAATCTGGACGAAGCCGGTATTGAGAACGCAACGCTGTTGCTCGCTGATGGCCTGAAGGGCCATGAAAGCGGTGAGCCATATGACGCTATCGTGTTGACTGGTTCGGTGCCAGCCATTCCTGACGTGCTGCTGCATCAGCTGGCGCTGGGTGGCCGCCTGATGGCTGTGGTGGGCACGGGCCCGGTGATGGAAATGGTGCGTATCCACTGCACGGGTCCGGGTAGCTACGCCCGCGAAACCCTATTTGAAACCTGGCTGCCGCCGCTGGAAAATGCGCCGCGCACCAGCCATTTCGAACTCTGATACAGCAGAGAGGTATCAGTCAGAAGAACCCGCTCCGGCGGGTTTTTTTATGGCTGATTTTAGGTCTGATCGTATGGGTGGATTAGCGCAAGTAATTTTTCGGTGGCGCCGGTCGCCGTGCTGACGAAGTGTGTGGTGGCTGTCTTTGCGGCCAGGTGTTGCGCCGGATCGACAATTAAATTGCTTAGGGCCAGGGCAAGTGCTTCTGACGACCCTTCGTTGATGCGTATTGCCGCCCCGGTTTGTTCGGCCGCCTGTGCCGCTGCGCTGAAGTTATAGGTATGTGGTCCGATAATGAGTGGTGTACCGCAGGCAGCCGCTTCAATCAGGTTCTGGCCGCCGAATGGCAAGAGAGAGCCCCCAATAACCGCCACATCGGCCAGGCTGTAATACGCCACCATTTCGCCCATGGAGTCACCCAGCCACACATCGGTGGCAGCATCAGGCAAAGCCGCACTGCGTCGATTTAGAGAGAAGCCTTCACGGGTAATCAGCGTTGCTACGTCATTAAAGCGTTGGGGGTGTCGCGGCACGAGCACCAGCAATGGGTGCTGGTTGGGCAGCAGGTTACACAAAGATCGGTGGGCGGCCAGGATGAGTGCTTCTTCCCCTTCGCGTGTGCTGGCAGCTAACCAGATAGGCCGCGCTTGCCGGGCAAGGGTGTCGTTACGCCACTGTTTGCCCAGCGTCTCCAGGGCGGGATCAATGCGCACATCAAACTTGAGATTGCCCGTAACGGCAACATTCTGGGCGCCGAGTGCGCTAAGTCGGCGGGCATCGTCTTCGCTTTGTGCCCCCACGCCGCTGAGTGCGCTCAGCACCGGTCGAATGAGTCGATCAAAGCGGGCATAGCGCTTGGCCGATCGGGCGGAGAGCCGGGCATTAATCAGCAGCACCGGCACATCATGTGCACGGCTACGCAGAATCAGGTTGGGCCAGATTTCTGTTTCCATCAGCAAGCCCAGTCTGGGGCTTACACGCGACAGAAAGCGATCAACTGCTCCAGTGAGATCGTAAGGCACATAAGCGATAAGGATGCGCGGGTCTTTGTAGAGCGCAGCGCTGGTGGCACGCCCTGTGGGTGTCATGTGCGTGAGTAGGACACGATGATCCGGGTAATGTTCCAGCAGTGCGTGCACCAGTGGTTCGGCTGCTCGGGTCTCCCCGACTGAAACTGCATGGAGCCAGATGATCGGGCCGCCGGTGGGGATGTTGAGGTAGCCGAAGCGTTCTGCAATGTGCTGGCGGTAGCCGGGTTGTTTACGTCCGCGCCACCACAGACGCAAGAGTGCCAGCGGCACAATCAGCGTGAGTAGCAGCCGGTAGAACCACGGTGCGGCAGCGGGCATGCTCATGCCGGCAGAAATCCCCAGGTCTTAAGCTGGCCCATGATGTCGCTCACGGGGGGGCAGGTGTCCAGGTGTCCGAAGGTCTGACGCAGCCCCAAACCAAATCCACCGGCCAGTTCCGGGTCGGTGTCGGTAAAGATAGCAATGGTGGGCACAGTGAGCGCACACGCGATGTGCGTAAAGCCGGTGTCGACGCCCAGACACAAACGGGCTTTGGAGATGCGCTCCGTCAGCTCGGTCAGCGATGGCCGGAAAAGCACTTCGCCCGGAGCGCCACCTTCGGCAATGCCCACGGCAATGCGTTGCGAGCGGGCGGCCTCGATGTCGTTGCCAGCCGTAAACACGGGCGTCATGCCGGCATCACGCAAGGCACGACCCACCGTGATCCAGTGGTCTTCTGGCCACAGCTTTTTATCGCGGCTGGTGTTCGTGAAGAGAAACACCTCATTACCTGGCTGCAACGGGTAGCGTGCGTTAAGACCAAAATCGAGTGGTAGTTCGGGCAGACGATCTGCGTACCCTAATGCGGTAGCGGCAATCGTACGGTAGCGCTCCACAGCATGCAGGGCATAAGGCACGGCCAGGGGATGGTTAACCAGCAAACCGGAGAGCGATTCACGCGCCTCGCGCCAGTTCTGGCCATACACTGGGCCATGGGCAATTCGTCCCAGCAGCACGCTACGCACCAGTCCCTGGGTGTCGATGATGGCATCGTAGCGTTCGGTACGCAGCGCACCGAGTGCCAGACTGATTTCTGACCAGGTATCGCGTTGGAAGAGCTGTTTGCGCCAGCGACGAATCGATACCGGAATAATGTGCCTTACGCCATGGTGCCAGGCTGGAATTTCAGCAAAGGGCGCTTCAACGCACCAATCCACAATAGCGCCGGGAAACACCCGCTGCAAGTCGCTCACAACGGCAAGATTGTGCAATACATCGCCTAGCGATGACGTTTTCATCAACAGAAAACGCGGCGGGTTCGAAAGCTTGGGCTGCATTAGTGATAATCTCGCGACATAACCTCATTATAGCCGTGTGTATCGCCGACCATGTCCGAGAAACTACCGCTCTCTCTCGTCCTCATTACCTGTAACGCTGCAGCCAGACTCCGCGATGTCCTGGCTTCGGTGCCCTTTGCCTCAGAGATCATTCTGGTGGACTCCGGCAGTACGGATGATACGGCGGCGATTGCCGCCGAGTTTGGCGCGCAGATTGTGCATCACCCCTGGGCAGGTTTTGGTCCGCAGAAGGCCCATGCGGTTAGCCTGGCCAGCCATGACTGGGTGCTCTGTCTTGATGCGGATGAAGCGCTCTCGCCGAAGTTAGCAGACAGTATTCGCAGCGCCTTCAGAAAAGGCCTACCCGATTACCCGGTGTACCGTTTTGCCCGCTGCAACGTATTCATGGGGCGCCCGCTGAAACATGGCGAGGGCTACCCGGATTTCAACACCCGACTGTTCCGAAAAGATGCTGCCCGCTGGTCCGACGATATCGTGCATGAGCATGTGCTGAGCGATCTGGCGCCGCGTACCCTGGAAGGTGATCTGCTGCATTACAGTGCGGACGATTTGAAGACCTATCTGGATAAGCAGAACCGCTACACGAGCCTGGCAGCAGAACGTGCGCTGGCGCGTGGGGAGCAGGCGCCGCTGGCACGGATGCTTTTTTCGCCGCTGACCCGCTTCCTGAAATTCTGGCTGGTGCGCGGTGGGTGGCAGGATGGCGTACCGGGTTTCGTGCACATTGCCATTGGCTGCCAGAACAGCTTTATGAAGTATGTGAAGCTGCGAGAGCTGCGCCGGCAAGCTGGCCTGAGCGATCAGGCATAAAGCATTGTTTCAATCTGGTCGCGCAGTGTCTGTGCCAATTCTTTGCGGCCGCGGTTACCTGAAGCCGGTTCAATAAGGACTGGCGTGCCGATTTCTAATTTAACGACCAGTTGGCGCGCCGACAGAATGGCGCAGAAGCATTCCCAGAGGCTGGTGTCGCCTGCATAGGCGGGTAATAACGAACGCTGACCTTGTGTATCCAGATAGCTGAGTGCCACGGGCGTGACGGGCACGTTCGCATCAATGGCGGGTTGTAACAATGCGGCATGGAACGGATGCAGATGGGTGCCATCCGTTGTGGTGCCTTCCGGAAAAAGCGCGAGCCAGGTGCCTGCTGTCAGACGGTTGGTCATGTCTTTGCCGATAGTGTGCGCATGGCCGCGGCTACCACGTTGCAGAAAGATTGTTTCGTTGTACTTGGAAAGCGTGCCGATGATGGGCCAGTGCAGCACATCATCCTTGGAGACAAAGGCCACGGGCGTGAGAGCATTCACGGCAAAAATATCGATCCAGCTGACATGGTTGGCCGCGATGAGCCCGGGTGTTGTTGGTAGCTTGCCCGAGATCTCGATGTGAAGCGCGAACAAAGCCAGCAATTGGCGCGACCAGCGATAACGCACCTGTCGGCGTCGCTGCATCGACACGAAAGGGAAGACAATGCCAACCCAGTAAAGGCCGCAGAGCAGGTGAAATACAACCCGCACACCGCGCACGAAGCGGAGGGGCTTCGGGGTGGGTGTGTTTGTCATGAACTGTCTTGCTTAGAGTGCTTCGCCGAAAGCAGCCTGGAAGCGCTGGGCCACTTGTTCGAAATTCACCTGGTAGTTTTGCGGACCCGCGTGGGCGATTTTGATCGAGCCCATCAGTGAAGCCAGGCGACCCGCTTTTTGCCAGTCGTAGCCATTGGCCATGCCGTAGAGTAGGCCGCCGCGGAAGGCGTCGCCGCAACCGGTGGGGTCGATGATGGCTTCAGGTTGCACCGTTTCGATATCAATGCGTTGGCCACCGGTAAATATCCAGGCGCCTTCGCCACCACGCGTCACGATGAGTGCGGCCACATTTTCGGCGAGTTGTTCCAGGGTCTGACCGGTGCGGTCGCAGAGCATCTGGGCTTCATAGTCGTTGACGCAGGCATAGGTGGCGAGCGACAGAAACTGTTTCAGGTCGTTGCCGTCAAACATCGGTAGGCCTTGGCCCGGATCGAAGATGAATGGGATGTTGGCATCGGCAAATTGGCGCGCGTGCTCGATCATGGCATCACGACCATCCGGCGCCACAATACCCAGCCCCACGTTTTCTGCATGGCCGACTTCATTCAGATGTGCCTGACCCATCGCACCCGGGTGGAAGGCCGTGATCTGGTTGTCATCCATGTCGGTAGTGATGAAGGCCTGTGCCGTGAAGGTGCCGGGCACTTTGCGCACATGTTTGCGCGAGATGCCCTGGGCATCCAGACGATCCAGATAGGGGATGCCGTCTTCGCCGACTGTGGCCATGATCTCGGCGTTACCGCCCAGGCTGTGCAGGGCGTAGGCGATGTTGCCGGCGCAACCGCCAAACTCGCGACGCA
Organism: uncultured Dechloromonas sp.; assembly: GCA_964525545.1. Taxonomy (GTDB): domain Bacteria; phylum Pseudomonadota; class Gammaproteobacteria; order Burkholderiales; family Rhodocyclaceae; genus Fluviibacter. The sequence continues at coordinate 1,119 of CAZGHR010000043.1, read as the reverse complement.
TTTCAGGTACCAGGAACGCTACGTTCAGAATATGAATCTGTTCCGGCAGAATCTGTTCGCGAAAGCGGCCGTTAAAGACCATGATGTTGTCAAAGGCCAGCGAGCCGCAGATCAGGGTTTTCTTGCTCATATCCGTCTTCAGAAAAATGTTGGGGTGTGATTATTGCGGCAGTTTGCCAACCAGTAGGCTCCAGCCTTCCTGGGTGTCGGCCACCTGCATGTTGAGCCAGGGGCTGTAGATGCCGATCAGTTCTTCGGCTTGTTCGGCCAGCAACCCGGCTAGCACCAGTGAAGCGCCGGGCTTCAGGCGTGCAGTAAGTGCCGGTGCTAGAACGCGCAGCGGGTTGGCCAGAATGTTGGCCAGGACGACATCATATTTCTGCGTGTCATAAGGAGCCGGTAAATTCTGGCTGGCATCGAAGAATGCGGCTTGAACGTTGTTGGCATCCGCATTGTCATGCGCAGAACGCACGGCTTGCGGGTCGATATCAACGCCAACGACTTCTCTTGCGCCTAGCTTGGCAGCGGCGATGGCCAGAATGCCCGAACCACAACCGTAATCCAGCACGGTACCGGTAGGGCGCTCGCGTACCAGCCATTGCAGGCACATGCGGGTGGTCGGGTGGCTGCCCGTACCAAAGGCTAAGCCCGGGTCGAGCACCAGATTAATGGCGTCGGCATCTGGCGGCGTATGCCAGGTCGGCACAATCCAGAGTGGGCCAGCGATTGGGATAGGTTCGAATTGCGCTTGCGTGGCGCGCACCCAATCGGTTTCCGGTACATCTTCAATCGTCAGTTCCGCTTGCAGGCCGAGGCCGGCAGCGCATTGTGCAACGATGTCTTGAACCGGGGCGTCCGCATCGAACAGTGCAGAAAGCACGGAGCGCGCCCAGACGAGCTGGGTTTCCATGCCCGGCTCGCCGTACTGGGGTGTTTCTTCCGGCGTGCCGGCATCGGCGTCCTCGACGGTGACCGACAGTGCGCCGGCCTCCATCAAGGCATCGCCGAGTGCATCGGCTTGCTGGGCATCCGCGATGATGCGTGCGTTAACCCATGCCACTTATTTGCGCTCGACTTCTTTTTTCTCGGCCAGCATGTGTTCCAGATAGTGGATGCTGG
>CAZGHR010000042.1:6130-11118 GCA_964525545.1 uncultured Dechloromonas sp. | reverse complement strand
CACAAACACCCTGTCAAGAATTTTTTGTGCGTAGCAACAAATGCGTTACCAAATAGCAACAACCGGCCGAGTGCGCCCTATGAAAGCCGAGCAAATTCACAGAAACGACGCAATGGGGCATTATTCGCCAATGGCTCTTGAAACCCTTAAATCCTTCCAGCGACAGCGCCTCACTCCCAAAGAGCGCATGGCGCTCGGTAAAGGCATCCGGCAACAAACACCGCGTAACAGCCTCGGCCAGTATGTGGTTCAAGCCAGGCGACTTAATGCCGTGAGCATTATCAATCGCCAGGCCGAATCCCGTATTCCCGAACTTGTTCCTATCCGTCATGCCCGCATGGCAGCCAACCCCTTTGCCTTTTACCGCGGTAGCGCGGCGATCATGGCCGGGGATCTGGCACCACTCCCCTCGCCTGAAATACAGGTTCAGCTCTGTGGCGACATGCATGTCAGTAATTTTGGCTTTTTCTCTACCGCAGAGCGTCGGCTGGTTTTCGGCATCAATGACTTTGACGAAACTTTGCCGGGCAACTTTGACTGGGATCTCAAACGACTCGCGGCGAGCGCATTGGTTGCGGCTGAATCCCTCGGGCAAGATCTGGTCTATGGTGAAAACCTGGTCCGTCGCATGTGCAGCAAGTACCGCCAGTACATGCAGGAATACGCCGAAACACCCTATGTAGAGCTGGCACGCACCTATATCGACGAAAATACCATTCTGGCCCATTCGCACATGCGTGGCGTATCGGACGCAGCACGTTCTTACGTCAAGAAACAGATCTCCAAAGCCCGTGTTAATACCAATCAGGGCGTGCTCGGCAAACTGACCGAACAACATGGTTCTGGAACAAGGTTAATAGATACGCCGCCCTTTCTCATGCATCTCGAGAAGACCATGTATGGCAACCCGCTGGTCGACGTACTGGATGAAGGACTCAGAAGTTACGCACGCTCTCTGATATCAGACCGCAGAGCGATTCTTGAAAAATACCGGTTGGTCGACTACGCACGTAAAGTGGTCGGTGTCGGAAGCGTCGGACTTGGCTGCTGGATTCTCTACATGGAAGGTCTGGATCAATCAGATCCACTTTTCCTGCAAAACAAACGGGCACAGCGCTCTGTCCTTGCGCCCCACTTCCCGGATAGTCAATTCAAAACGCAGGGACAACGGGTCGTCTATGGGCAGCGCCTGATTCAAGGCGCGCCTGACCTCTTTCTTGGCTATGGCGTAACACATGGCGCCGACTTTTATATCCGCCAGTTACGCGATATGAAGGGCGGCATTTCCATTGGCACCGGCAAGGGTGAGATTGGTGTCGCCGAATTCCCTGACTATGCGTCACTCTTCGGCTGGGCCCTCGCCAACGCGCACGCACGCTCGGGTGACCCGGCCATTATTGCCGGTTATTGCGGCAAAGGCGAACAGCTCGATGATGCCATGGTGGCATTTGCGAAGGCCTATGCCGAGCAAAACAACGCCGACTACGACACCTTCATCACAGCAATTAAAAGCGGTACATTGAAATGTGCCCAATCCGGTTACTAATACACCATCACCATGAACAATCCCTGGATCATCCTCATTCTTGCCGGCATCTGTGAGATCGGCTGGCCACTCGGCTACAAAATGGCGCAGGCTAATGAAGGGCTGCGGCAAATTGGCTGGTTCGGATTTTCCGGCCTTTCGATTGTGCTGAGCGCCTGGCTGCTATGGCTCGCACAGAAAGAAATTCCGATTGGTACGGCCTACGCCGTGTGGACCGGCATCGGTGCAGCAGGCACCTTTGCCCTTGGCATCCTTATCTTTGGCGAACAGTCATCCTTACTACGCTGGATGGGCGCCGCCATGATTATTGGCGGCGTAATCATCCTCAAAGCCGGTCACTGAATTACTTACCCAGCGCCCCCATGGCACGCAGGTAGCCATAGATCTGCCGTGCCATCAGCTGACGCTCGCTGGCCGGACGCTCCGGCGCCAAGGCAGGCATCGCAGTGAGTGGGTTCTTTCCCGATGGATCCAGCACCCAGGTGGCGAAGCGTGCAAAAGATTGTGCGGCAGCCCATTGCCCCAGATCAATCGGCAACTTGCGACCGCCTACGCCATTAACCTGATGGCAAGACAGGCAGTACTTTTCTGTCAGCAATGCGCCTTCCCGATAACGCTCAGGCATCATAGGCGGAAAGAGCTTTGCCTTGCTGGGTGCACTCACCAGACCAATTTTTTCAACCTGATAGGGCCAGTATGTGGCGCCGTCTGCCTGCAAGCTGGCATGGAGTACGTTATCCCATACGAGATACCACGGCCCAAGCTTCACAAGATTATTGAGCGGTGGCGTCTCCACACTGAAGTCATCGCCATCGGCACGGGCATACACCAGATAGGCCGGGTAACGCAGAAACTGTGCGGCAGGAATCATGGACAGATACCCGTCCTTAGCTTCAAAGCCGATCAAGGACTCACTATTACGCCACTGTGTACCGAGCAGCGAATCCAGCACCGCAACCGCCGGATAGCCGCTATACGTTACCTCAACCGGTTTTAATGAGGTGGAACGATGCGGTTCAATCACCGTAATGGGTGCTGCGTGCAAACCAAACAGCGCCGGGTGTGGCGCCGGTAACGAAACGTCCGTATCAGCGGCGTGTGTTACGCCGGATACGCCCATCAACAAACCGGAAATCCATGCCATCAAAATTCGTTTCATACCCGTCAGCCCTGAGTCTTGTTGGCTCAGATTATACTGTCCGCATGAATGACGCGCTCTTTGAATTACCCAGCCCCTTTGACATAGAACTGGGCATTGTAAAACTGCTTGAACCGCCGGAGTCTGATGCCTCCTCCCTGCGAGACGACTTGGTCGCTGGTCGCTATGGCAGACCATTTCTGATCGAACACGACGGCTTACTGACGCTTTATTTCAGCCTCAGCCTGGTACAGAGCAGCATGAAGACCGCCAGGCCGGACGATCTTGATCTGGCTTATACCCGCAAGATGATGGCCTTCCTGCCTTTCTACCCCCGGCCTAAAGCCCTGCTACTCCTGGGCATGGGCGGTGGTTCACTCGCCAAATACTGTTACCGTCATCTCCCCCGTTCAGACATCACCGTGGTTGAAATCGATCCGGATGTCATTGCATTCCGCAACGCCTTCAAAGTGCCGCCGGACAATGATCGTTTCCGTATTCACTGTGCCGATGCGGCAGCCTACATCCATACCCACACAGCACGCACCGATATCATCATGGTCGATGCCTTTGATGGTTTAGGCATCGCTCCCGAGTTATCCAACCCTGATTTCTATGCAGAAGCCCACCGTGCACTATCAGCCAACGGCATTCTCGTAATGAACCTGGCCGGAGACAAAGCCGGCTTTGATGATCCGCTGGCGCAACTGGCACACGTATTCGATGACCGTGTACTCTCATTAAAGGTAAGAGATGGCGGCAACCAGATTGCGTTTGCCTTCAAAAACCCTGAGTTTCATCCACAGTGGGATCGATTAAAGACTGTGGCCATAGACCTTGAGAAGAAACTGGGGCTGGAATTTACCCGCTATCTACAGAATCTGGAAAAGAACGAACGCCGTTCCTTTAATCTGCCACGCAAGTCTCGCGGCCGTTAATGGTCGCTTCCTTGCCTTTAACCCAGAACACGTAAGACTCGTCGGAGTTGACGTAACGCGCACCACTACCGCTGGCACCCTGTTTCAGATAACGGGTCGTGCTTCCCATTTCCAGGGTAGCCGTCTGCTGCGCATTATCAAACACCACATAAACCCGACCCGCATCCGGACAGGTATAGCGGACAGCAAACGGTTTGCGCGGCTTCACGGCATCGGCACGGTACTGAGATGGAATATCACTCACTTTAGTGCGCGATATCTCTACCTGCCCTGCGGTAGGCGCTGCGAGATCCTGAGCCAGAACAGCCAAGGGAAGGCTTAACAAGACAATCAAAGTCAGTGGCTTTTGAAGCATAGTGATTCCGGATAATTAAGGCGTGCCCGAGAGCCCACCGGCAACAACGTGCCATGGATGCAAGACATTGTCACACGGACTCGACCGTGTAACGACGCCTGCTGCATTTTGTGCCGCGAGAGAAATGCCGCCAGTAACAATGGCAAGACCAACGCTCGTGGCTTGTTTAACAACCCCTGTCTTGTTGATACCCATACGGGGATTGGCCAGAGTGCCGGTTACCTGCACCAGGCCTGCCGCGCTCACGCCCGTTGTTAGCCCCGATCGTTCTTTAGGCTGAAAATTGATATTCAACGCCTCGGTGCCGAGATTAACCTGACCATCAAGCGTCAGATCCAGGTCCTGCGTTCGCATACCCACGCTCTGGTTGATCTTAATTAGCCCATTATTCACCGGCAAATAAGCAACAAGGCAGGTTAACTCGGAGGTATCGTTACTCTTGCGCAACGGATTGACCGCATTCGCAAGCGCCAAGAGAAAATCTCCGCCCAGACTCATAATTGAATTGTTAACCGTCGCAGCACCTACAGAAAACTGCAAAGCACCATTGGCATTGGCGGCAAGCGCTGCCAAAGAATTCCCCTGGGTTTTGACATTAAATGCCGCCTGCGTGGGGCCACCACTGACTAGGTTGCCCTTGCCGAGCTGCGCCATGACGTGGCCGAAATCAAATCCAGCGGCTGTCGCCCGGGCTTGAAGCTCTGGTCTAGCCGTGTGAACGCCATCAAGACGACCATCGGCGACCACCTGACCCGAGCCAATCTTGAAAGAAAGCGGTTGTAATACCAGGGCATCATCCGCTGTTGCAGTGATCACCCCTTTAAACGACTCGAGCTTCATCCCGTTGGGCATGACCAATGCACCCACACTCCCGTTCAGCTGGCCTTGCCATACAGGCAAGGTGTTGAATGGCAAAGCTTGGGCTGAAAACACCCGATTCGAAGTAACCTGCTTAGCGTGAACATTTGATTGCGCCTGTTGCGACATACTGGCAGCCATCGCTTGCAAATC
>CAZGHR010000042.1:0-6030 GCA_964525545.1 uncultured Dechloromonas sp. | reverse complement strand
TGAATAACGGCATCCATTCCAGCGAAAAGGCTACCTGCTGGGCTTTAAGCATTACCGGATCAGACGCCCACGAGGGATTACTTAGCGATACATCATCCGCTACCACCGCAAGGCGCGGGAAAACCTTGATAGACACAGGCCCATTAATCGATAAATCGCGCCCGGTACTTGCCTTAACCTGCGCTGCAACAAATTTGGCAAGGCGTGCCGTATCAATCGAGGACACCGCATAGGCAAGCAGTAGCAAGCAAGTCAGCGCTGCTCCCAGCAGGATGCCCAGCTTCTTTTTAGTGCTTTTTTCCATCGGGCAAGCTTACTCCAATCGGGGCTGAAGCGTTAAACCTAGGTGGCCTTGCCCACTAAATATTTTCAAAGCACGGCCTGGTAATTGAATAATTTTCACAGCCACTAAAAACTAGCAAACTTAGAGAGCGTAATCAGTTACGATTCATGAAAATATGCAATACGAGTACGCTCGTAACTAACCTATTGAAAGCAGAGAGATACCAACGTGCACGCACTTTTATCCTTCTCGCGCCTTATAGACGCGATTAACACCAGAATCGGCAAAGCTGCCGCCTGGCTGATTCTTGGTGCAGTGCTGGTCAGTACCGTTAACGCCCTCATCCGCTACGGCTTCAGCATGAGTTCTAATGCCTGGCTGGAGCTTCAGTGGTATCTCTTCGCGGGCACCTTCCTGCTCTGTGCGCCCTGGACACTGAAATGTAACGAGCACATCCGCATTGACGTGGTCACAGGGCGTTATTCGCCACGTGTACACGCCTGGATTGACATCATAGGGGGGGTACTCTTTTTGATCCCCATGTGCTTGGTTATTCTGTGGTCGGCTGTTCCCTTTGCCTGGGATTCCATCGCCAGCATGGAAAATTCCAGCAATGCTGGTGGACTGATCGTCTGGCCTGCGAAGCTACTGATACCCGTTGCCTTTACGCTGCTGCTACTTCAGGGTGTTTCCGAAGTAATCAAGCGCTTTGCATTCCTGAATGGCCTGATTGATGGCAAGGAATTTGAAAAGGGGGGCGGCCATGGGGCCACACCGGATGCTGTCGAAGTTGCCGAAGCAATAACCGGCAACAAATAAGGGAGCCCCACAATGCCACTAGAATTTCTAAACCCTATCATCGGTGACTACATGGCGCCGATTATGTTTATCGGCCTCATTGTCTTCCTGCTCTCCGGTTACCCAGTAGCATTTGCCCTGGCTGCCAACGGTCTGATGTTTGCCCTCCTGGGCATTGGCATGGGTATGTTCACCCCGGACTTCCTGCAGGCACTACCCAATCGCGTATTCGGCATCATGGCCAACGATACGCTGCTGGCCATACCCTTCTTTACCTTCATGGGGCTTATTCTTGAACGCTCCGGTATGGCAGAAGATTTGCTCGATACCATTGGCCAGCTATTCGGCCCGGTACGTGGTGGTCTGGCATTCGCTGTGATCTTCGTCGGCGCTCTGCTTGCAGCAACCACGGGCGTCGTTGCCGCCTCAGTCATCTCGATGGGTCTGATTTCGCTACCGATTATGCTGCGCTATGGTTATGATCGTCGTCTCGCCTCAGGCGTCATTGCCGCCTCCGGCACCCTGGCCCAGATCATCCCACCATCGCTGGTATTGATCATCATGGCCGACCAGCTGGGTCGCTCTGTGGGTGATATGTATGCGGGTGCAATGATCCCTGGCCTTGTACTGACTGGTCTCTATGTGGGCTATGTGGCCTTGGTCGCTTTATTCAAACCCAGCCATGCACCGGCTCTGCCACTTGAGGCCCGCTCACTGACTGGTAGTAAGCTGCTCATCCGCTCACTACTGGTGCTCGTTCCCCCGCTCTTCTTGATCTTCCTGGTGCTGGGCACCATCTTCCTCGGCATTGCTACACCAACCGAAGGCGGCGCCATGGGTGCAGCAGGTGCCATGTTGCTCGCCATGTCTAAGAGGAAGCTGAACTGGGGGCTGGTACGTCAGGCGGTAGATTCGACGGCCAAGCTCTCTTCCTTTGTACTGTTTATTCTGGTCGGCGCCACTGTCTTTGGCCTGGTTTTCCGCGGCGTGAATGGCGATCTCTGGGTTGAACACCTACTCACCTCACTACCAGGCGGTGAACTGGGCTTCCTGATTGCCGTGAACATCATGTTCTTCGTGCTGGCCTTCTTCCTGGATTTCTTTGAACTGGCCTTCATTCTGGTACCACTGGTTGGGCCGGTCGCCGATAAAATGGGTATCGACCTGATCTGGTTTGGCGTGCTGCTCGGCGTGAATATGCAAACCTCATTCATGCACCCACCGTTTGGTTTTGCCCTCTTCTACCTACGCTCCGTTGCGCCGGGTAAAAAGTACATCGATAAGATCACGGGCAAATCCATGGAACCGGTTACCACCAGCCAGATTTACTGGGGTGCCATTCCTTTCGTTGTCATCCAGATCATCATGGTTGCTTTGATCATCGCCTTCCCGGACCTTGTTTCAGTAGAAAAGAAGGAAGTGTTTGATGACAGCCAGGCTGAAATTGTGATCGACGTTGAAGAAGAGCCACAGCCCGCTGCCGCAAGCGACAGCTCAAACAACCAATTCAAGATCTCAACCGATGAGCCCGGTGGGAAGAAGTAATTAGGCTCAAACAAAAAAACCTCAGGAGACACAACATGGATCGTCGTAATTTTCTAAAGAATGTCGGTATCGGCGCTGCTGCCGGCACGGCAACCCTGATCACGTCGGCGCCCGCAATTGCCGCCACGCCAAAAATCAAATGGCGCTTAGCATCCAGCTTCCCGAAGACACTGGACACGGTCTACGGCGGCGGCGAAGATTTCTGTAAGCGCGTTCTGGAGTTGAGCGAAGGTAACTTCGAAATCCGTTCATTTGCTGGTGGTGAGATTGTTCCTGCCCTGCAGGTTATGGATGCTGTAAAAGACGGCACAATCGAGTGCTGTCATACCGCACCTTATTATTTCTTTGGCAAAAACGAAGCCTTTGCCTTCGATTGCTCGGTGCCTTTCGGTATGACGGCTCGTGCCCAGAATGCCTGGTACTACTACGGCGGCGGCCAAAAGCTGCTGGCTGACTTCTACGCCCAGTACAACATCGTTAGCCTGGCTGCCGGTAACTCGGGTTGCCAGATGGGTGGCTGGTATCGTAAGCAGATCAAATCTGTTTCGGATTACAAGGGTCTGAAGATGCGCGTCGGCGGTTTCGCCGGTAAGGTTCTTGAGAAGCTGGGAGCCGTACCGCAACAGATTCCGGCCGGTGACATTTACGCCTCGCTGGAAAAAGGCACCATCGATGCCGCCGAATGGATTGGTCCATACGATGATGAAAAGCTGGGTCTGTACAAAGTTGCACCTAACTACTACTACCCAGCCTGGTGGGAACCTGCAACCCAGTTCTCGGTCATGATCAACAAGAAAGAATGGGACAAGCTGCCAAAGAACTACCAGCAGATTCTGGAAGTTGCCGCGGCCGAAACCAACGTCCGCATGCTGGCCGAGTATGACTACAAGAACCCGACCGCCCTGGCCCGTCTGCAAAAGGCTGGAGCCAAACTTAACAAGTTCTCTAACGAGATCATGGAAGCCTCTTTCAAAGCCTCTAACGAGGTTCTGGAAGAAACAGCCGCCAAGAACCCTGATTTCAAGAAGATCTACGAACCATGGCGTCAGTTCCGTAACCTCGAATTCTCGTGGTTCAACGTAACAGAGCAGGCCTACGCACAGTTTGCCTTCCCGCGTAAGCTCGGCAAGTAACTCTCGCTCTCCCTCTGGAGCATTCGGGGTCGCTTTGCGACCCCATTTTTTTTAGAATGTACACATGGACATACTCTCCAATCCGATAGGTCTTCTTCTCGTAGCCAGCGGTGCCTTTATGGCCGGCGCCATGAATGCTCTGGCCGGTGGTGGCACATTCTTCTCATTTCCTGCCCTGCTCGCTGCCGGCATTCCCCCTGTTACCGCCAATGCGAGTAACACAGTAGCGCTCTGGCCAGCCAGCCTCTCAAGTGCCTGGGTCTATCGTAAAGAGTTACAGAAACATCGATCCTGGGTAATCGCACTCACCATCATCGCGGCGATTGGCGGTATCGCCGGCGGCCTACTGCTGCTTGCCGTATCCAATGCCGCTTTCATGCAAATGGTGCCATGGCTCCTGCTACTGGCAACCGCACTTTTCGCTTTCAGCAAGCAGATCAGCGGCCTGGTGGTTCGTTTCAAATCCCGGATGGGCATCGCGCACACCGACGACAAACCGCACAGCCCGGGCGGACTTGCTTTCCAGTTTCTGGTTACCGTTTACGGTGGCTTCTTTGGTGCAGGCCAAGGCATCCTGACCCTGGCCGCCCTCTCCATACAGGGCGTAGAAAACATCCAGGAACTCAATGCACTTAAGAACTGGATCTCCGGTGTCACTTACACTGTTTCGGCACTCACCTTTATCGTGGCAGGTGCCATCAACTGGCCGTACACCATTCTCATGGTGGTGACTGCCACACTGGGTGGCTTTGCCGGTGCGCATATTGCCAAATATCTGCCCGCCATCTGGCTCAAGCGCTTGGTGATCGCAGTTGGCAGCCTGCTAACAGTGATCTATTTCTTCAAGACTTAATTTGATCCCGGAAGCGCTTCTTTGCTGGCTTCATGGCCACATGGTTGCGTGTCCAGCCCGCCTGCTTGGTCGGGGTAAGGAAGCGTAACCTCGTGGCACACCAGGTAAACAGACGGTAAAGCACGGGATAACGATACGTCGCCGCCCAGCCATGCCACAACGCCATGGCTACCGATGAATAGGCTGAGCCGGCACCACGAACTGCCTCGCCGGCCGTTGCCGGGTTCTTATAGGCTTCAGTACGCAAACGGATCAGTAGATCCGGAATTGGTATACGTACCGGGCATACTTCGGCGCAAGCGCCGCACAAAGTCGATGCCGTGGCCAACGCATAAGTCGAATCCAAACCAAGCAAATGCGGGGAAATGATCTTACCAATCGGCCCCGGATAGGTCGTGCCATAGGCGTGCCCACCAATACGCGTATACACCGGGCAATGATTCATACAGGCGCCGCAACGAATGCATTGCAGGGTTGAGCGCAATTGCGGGTCGGCATAGGCCTGCGTTCTGCCGTTATCCAGCAGAATGAGGTGAACCTCATCCGGACCATCCAGCTCACCCGCCTTACGAGGCGATGAAATCATGTTCACGTAGGTGGTAATGGCCTGCCCTGTGGCCGAGCGTGTCAGCAGGCTGAGCAACGGCGGCACATGCGTGAGTTTTTCGACCACCTTTTCGATGCCGGTAATGGCGATATGCACCCGTGGCACGGTGGTGCTCATGCGTCCGTTGCCTTCGTTCTCGACCAGGCACAAGGTACCCGTCTCGGCCACCATCACATTCACACCGGATACGCCAATATCCGCCGCGGCAAATTTATCGCGTAATACCTTACGGCCAATCTGGATAAGCTCATCCACGGAATCGGTGTAATCCACGCCCGGAATCCGCTCGGCAAACAGTTCGGCAATCTCTACTTTGGTTTTGTGAATCGCCGGCATGATGATGTGTGATGGTTTTTCATCGGCCAGCTGGACGATGTATTCGCCCATATCTGATTCAAGCGCTTCGATACCCGCTGCCTGTAATGCGTGGTTGAGCTCTACCTCTTCGCTCACCATCGACTTGCCCTTGATCACGGCACGCGCATGCTTAGCCTGGGCAATGTCGATAAAAATGCGATTAGCCTCTTCAGGCGTTTCTGCCCAATGTACCTGAATGCCATTGGCAGTAAGCTTGGCCTCCAGCGTTTCTAGCAGATCGGGTAATCGCGATAGGCTGTATTGACGAATCGATTCACCTAGATCACGCAGGCGCTGTAGTGCGGCATCATCCGGGAATTGCGCTAACCGTTTCGTTTGCAGAAAATCCATCGCGCCACGAAAGCTCTTCTGCAACGCAGGGTTTTCAACTACGGCCTGCGCGCGCTGGCGGAATTCGTCACTCGGCACAAAATGCAGTGGCTGGTTCATTTAG
>CAZGHR010000041.1:0-11385 GCA_964525545.1 uncultured Dechloromonas sp. | reverse complement strand
CTGCTCGGGTCCGTAACCGGACTCTCCTTGCAGCGAGATCGGCTTACCAATAAAGTCTGAAGCCATCGCCAGTGCCTGCTCTTCCTCTTCAAGGAAGAGATCCACGACTTTCTGGCTCGCGATGACACGATATTCTCGCGCTTCAAACTGACGGGATTCGCGTACAAGCTCACGCAGAATCTCGTAACAGACCGTCCGCGCAGTTTTAACCTGCCCCCGACCATCGCAGGTTGGGCAGGTTTCACACAAAACGCGGGCCAGCGATTCGCGTGTGCGTTTGCGCGTCATTTCCACTAGGCCCAGCGCCGTGAAGCCATTCACCGTCATGCGCATATGATCACGGCTCAGGCATTTGCGTAACTCCGCCAGCACCGCCTCCTGGTGTGCCTCGTGGTCCATATCGATAAAATCGAGAATGATGATGCCACCCAGATTGCGCAGGCGTAACTGGCGCGCAATGGCTTGCGCCGCTTCAAGATTGGTCTTGAAAATCGTTTCGTCGAAATTACGAACGCCAACAAACGCCCCTGTATTCACATCGACAGTGGTCATGGCTTCGGTCTGATCGATAATCAGGTAACCGCCTGACTTAAGATCGACTCTGCGCGATAGGGCGCGCTGAATTTCTTCTTCGACACCATACAGATCGAAGAGCGTACGATCTTCGTTGTAGTGCTCCAGCAAACCCGTGATACCCGGCACATAGATATCGGCAAACTCTTTCAGCTTCTGGAAGGTCTCCCGCGAGTCAACCAGAATACGCTCGGTCTCCGGGTTAGCGAAGTCACGCAGCACGCGCTGTGCCAAAGAGAGATCCTGATACATCAGGCAGGGCACGGGCGACGTCGTAATCTGCTGTTTGAGGCCCGCCCAGATTTTACGTAAATAATTAATATCATCTTGCAGAGACGCGTCATCCGCAGTTTCCGCGATGGTACGCAGAATAAACCCACCGGTCTCGTCATCGGGCACCAAACGGGTCAGCCGCTCACGCAATGCCTCGCGCTCGGCTTCATCAATCCGTTGCGAAATGCCGATATGTTTTTCCTGAGGCAAATACACCAGCATCCGACCCGCGATGGAGACCTGGGTCGACAAACGTGCGCCCTTGGTACCAATAGGGTCTTTAATCACTTGCACCAGTAGCGTCTGACCTTCGCTAATGACCTCTTCGATCGGGCGGTATTCCCGGTTCGCGACATCGCCAACCCGCGCCTGCCAGATGTCGGCCACATGCAGGAATGCCGTGCGCTCCAGCCCCACATCGACAAATGCCGATTGCATACCCGGCAAAATCCGGACCACGCGACCCAGATAGATATTGCCTACCAACCCCCGGGTTGTATGACGTTCAACATGAAGTTCCTGGACAATCCCCTGCTCGAGGATGGCAACCCGGGTCTCTTGGGGCGTGAAATTAATGAGGATACTTTCGGCCATAGGTAGAATGTGCGCCTGACTGTTTTTTATTGCCTGTTTTTACTGCTGCTTGATAACCGAATTCTACTATGCCCACGAAAACCGAACTTCTCGCCCCTGCTGGTTCCCTGGCCATGATGCGTACCGCCTTTGCCTTTGGGGCCGATGCCGTCTATGCCGGCCAGCCCCGCTATAGCCTGCGCGTCCGCAATAACGAGTTCAGTACGCTGGATGCCATCAAAGAAGGCATCGACGAAGCCCATGCCCAGCAGAAATCGTTCTACATCGTCAGCAATATTTCACCGCATAACGCCAAGCTAAAAACCTATCTGGACGATATGGCACCGGTCGTCGCTCTTAACCCAGACGCCCTGATTATGGCAGACCCCGGTTTGATCGACATGATCCGGGATCGCTTCCCGGAAGTGCCCGTCCATCTCTCCGTTCAAGCCAATACCGTTAACTGGGCCAGCGTCCGCTTCTGGGGCAAGATGGGCGTTAAACGCGTGATTCTGTCGCGCGAACTCTCCCTCGACGAAGTCGCTGAAATTCGTCAGCAGTGTCCGGACATGGAGCTTGAAGTCTTTGTGCACGGCGCACTATGCATCGCCTACTCCGGTCGTTGCCTGCTCTCTGGCTACTTCAATCACCGTGACCCGAACCAGGGCACCTGCACCAACTCGTGCCGCTGGGACTACAAACTCAAACCGGATACAGAGGCAGAAGCCACCCCTGGCATGACGGGCAGCAACTTCCCGCCGCTGGTTGTCGAAGAATCCAAGCGCCCTGGCGAACTAATGCCCATCGAAGAAGATGAACACGGCACCTATATCCTCAACTCCCGTGATCTACGTGCCATTGAGCACGTCGAGCGCCTGATCGAGATTGGCGTCGATTCACTCAAGATCGAAGGCCGAACCAAATCGCCGTATTACGTTGCGCGTACCTGCCAGGCATATCGCCATGCGATTGACGATGCCCAAGCCGGGCGCAGCTTTAACCCACTGCTCATTGGCGAGCTGGAAGGCCTGGCCAATCGCGGCTACACCGATGGCTTCTACCAGCGTCATCATGATTCGGACACCCAGAACTATCTACGCGGCTATTCTGAATCTGGCCGCAGTCAATATGTGGGTAACGTCGAATGGGATAGCGAACGCAATGCCTCGCGTGTGATTGTTAAAAACCGCTTTGCCGTGGGCGATTGGCTGGAAATCATTCACCCCGCTGGCAACCGCATTGTGCAAGTCAAAGCCCTGGAAGGCCGCAAGATGGAGTCGGTGGATGTCGCCAGCGGCGATGGTCATATCGTCTGGGTGAAAGACGCTGAATGGTCTGCTGATTGCGATGGCGCATTCCTAGCCCGCCTCCACGATGTGCCGACCGACGAAATGATTGCGGCATCAGCCTCGGCGACGCATCCCAAGGCGTAAGTCATGCCGCGCCTGCTGGTGGCCATCAGTGCGCATGGTCTGGGGCACCTGGGACAGGTTGCCCCTGTCTGCAACCAGCTCACATCACTACGGCCGGATCTGTCGCTCACCCTCTGGAGCACTCTGCCAACCCAGGTGCTCAGCGCCCGCATCAGCGGAATTTTCGAGCACATCGCTTCTCCCTGCGATCTTGGGCTCATCATGCACGACGCCATGCGCGTCAACGTTGAAGCCAGCTGGGCCGCTTATGCCGATCGGGAAGCCCATTGGTCGTCACACCTGGAAACCGCTTGCGAACTGATTCGTAACGCAGCCCCCGATCTGATTCTCAGTGATGTTGGCGACATGCCTTTGGCTGCAGCACAAAAGCTTGGCATCCCCGGACTCGCCATAAGTTCACTTAACTGGGCAGATACCGCGCGTTTCTACTTTGAAGCGCTGCCAGACTCGACCGCTGTTCTCGACCGAATCACAAGCATTTACGACCAGGCAACCGCCGCACTGCGACTCACGCCGGGCATGCCCATGCGGGGTTTAACCGAACACACCCTGCCACCCGTAGGCGCCCGCAGCGCCCACACCAGAAATGCGCTCGAAGCGCTATTGGCTAAGCATATTGATGCATCACTGATGAGTCGGCCACGCATACTCATCGGTATGGGTGGCATCGAAACGCAACTGGCCTACGAACAATGGCCAACGCAATCCGCTTTCACGCTCCTCGTTGCCAATCAAACCCGTTTGCCGGCAGAAGGCTGTGCCGCTCGGGGAGTCATCAACATTGATAGGGTATGCGAAGCAACCGGCCTCGTCTTCACGGATCTATTGGGCTGCTGTGACGCTGTGGTCTGCAAGCCGGGTTACGGCACCTTTGTAGAAGCAGCACTCGCCGGGATTCCGGTGCTCTATGTCGAACGAGACGATTGGCCCGAGCAGCAGGTGCTGGTGACCTGGCTAGAAGCGCACGCACGTTGCGCCAGACTGGCACCAAACGTATTGCAACAGGGTCACTTTAACGAGGCATTGAGATCCCTACTCGCTCAACCCGCTACAACGCCCATTCAGCAAGATGGCGCAACCATCGCTGCGTTAGAAGTCTTGCGTTGGTTAGATCGCTAGCGCTTCAGAACGTGTACCCGCAAGATTCAAGCAGGCAAGCTGTTTCGTGCACGGGTAAACCCATAATGCCGGTAAAGCTGCCCTGCATCTCTGCCACAAAAACGCCGGCATGCCCCTGGATGCCATAGGCACCCGCTTTATCAAAAGGCTCGCCGCTGGCTATATAGCGTTCAATTGTTGCGTCACTCAAAGACATAAAGCGCACCTGGCTCACCGATAGCATCTGACGGATATCGTGTCCGTGCGCCAGCACCACCGAGGTGAGTACCTCATGCGCCTGACCCGAGAGCGCCTTGAGCATGTCACGTGCTTCATCAGCATCTGCAGGCTTGCCCAGAATACGATCGCCCAATGCAACGGTTGTATCCGCAGACAACAAAGGACGCTCACTTAGTCCGCGATCACGCACATAAGAGATTGCATGTAAGGCTTTATCAAAGGCAACGCGACGCACATAATCTCGAGGTGGCTCACCGGGAAGTACTGATTCATCGACCTCGTACTGCGCACCGGCGTCATCGGTAAACTGCAGCACCGCAAATGGCACCCCCATACTCGTCAACAATTCCGCGCGACGTGGGCTTTTAGACGCTAACCAGATTGCCTGCATGGGTTTATTCACGATGGTAGGGATGCCCGGCCAGCACCGTAATCGCACGATATAACTGTTCGGTCAGCAACACACGCGCCATAGCATGCGGCAACGTTAACGAAGACAATCGAATCATTTCATGCGCCGTTGATTTCAACGCCGGCGAAATACCATCTGCCCCGCCAATGATCAACGCCACATCCTGCGCTTCACCTTGCCAGTATTCCAGCCTCTTGGATAACGCGATGGTGGTGAGATCCGTGCCACGCTCGTCCAGCATGACACGACGCGCGCCGGGAGGAATAGCGGCTTCGATGCGCCCGGCTTCCAGATCCATGATCTGCTGTGCCGTACGGTTGCCCGTGCGGGGCTCCGCTTTAATCTCATGCAGCACGATGGGCTGCGAACGGGGAAAGCGCTTCAGGTAATCCGAACAGGCGTCAGCGGCCCAATCTGGCAACCGCTGACCAACGCTGATCAGATGCAGCTTCATTCAGCCGATTTTTTAGCGCGTGCGACAGGCTTCTTGGCGGCGGGTTTCTTCGCTGCCGGCTTTTTAGCAGCCGGTTTCTTTGCCGCTGGTTTTTTAGCGGCAGGTTTTTTGGCAGGCGCCTTCTCGGCTGCATCACCAGCAGGCGACTTACTCAGCGCTTTTTTAACGCTGGCTTTTTTAGCTGCTTTCTCAGCGGCATGGCCAGCAGGTTTGCCGGGGCCCCACAGGCCTTCCAGATCAAAGTGGGCGCGTACCGTCGGCTGCATGATGTGAACCACAACCGGACCCAGATCAACCAGCACCCATTCACCGGTCTCTTCACCCTCTGTCGAGAGCACTTCACCGCCCGCTTCGCGTACCTTATCGGCCACACTGCGTGCCAAAGCGCGCACTTGGCGGTTCGACTCACCGCTGGCCAGCACAATGCGTTCGAACATCTGGGACACTTTGGTCGTGTTAACAATGATGATGTCACGACCCTTGATATCTTCCA
The DNA here is from genome assembly GCA_964525545.1 of uncultured Dechloromonas sp. Classification (GTDB taxonomy): domain Bacteria; phylum Pseudomonadota; class Gammaproteobacteria; order Burkholderiales; family Rhodocyclaceae; genus Fluviibacter. Next base: position 5,836 of record CAZGHR010000041.1, on the reverse strand, counting down.
GCGCATCAACGGCAATGGTTTCAAGTTTTTTGATCGAGAGTTCTTTAGACATGCTGTTCCTTGATGCGGTAATGACCGTCAATGCGCGGTCTGCTGATAGAGATGGTGCTGAACGATGTAGTTTTCAACCGCTTCAGGCACCAGGCCGGAAATTGACTGTTCCTGCCCAACGGCACGACGCACTTGCGTTGCCGATACCGTACAGGGCGTTATGGTAAACGAAACCAGACATCCTGCGGGTTGTTCCCGCAGCCGGTCCAGATCGGTAGTGTGATGCTTCTCCCAGAAAGTTCTTAAGGGTTCGGACATCTCATTGGGCACCAGCGGAGACTCGGGGCGATTCGCCACTGCAATATGGGCATAGTCCAACAATTCCTGCCAGCGATGCCAGGTAGGCAGCCCTAACAAGGCATCGGCACCCATAATGAGCAACAGGCTCGTTGCCGGCTCATGCTGGCGCACTCTTTCCAGTGTGCTGATTGTCCAGGAGGGCCCAGTTTGTAAAATTTCGGCATCATCAACCCGACATGCACTGTTCTGCGCAAACCCCAATCTCGCCATAGCGAGTCGATGATTTGGGGCCGCCTGAGGGGGCTGACGATGCGGTGGCTGTCCGGCTGGAATGCAGCGCAGCTCATCCAGATGAAACGTCTCAATGGCTTCTTCTGCCAGCTGCAGGTGCCCGATATGCACCGGGTCAAACGTACCGCCAAGAATACCGGTCAGTTTCAGGTCGTCTGCGCCGGGGCGGCGCCCTCGTTATCGGCCAATACATCACGATAGCTGCTAAGAAAGGCTGAAACGACTGTCGGCGCCAATACGGCCATCAGTGGCACCACCACTAATGACGTCACGACGGCATCCCCCACGCCTAGCGCAACCAGCAACATCATCACCACGGACGGCACCAGCACACCAAAAACCAGAATGGCAGAAAACAGGCCCATCAGGCCTTGCCAGGCTCGCCATGAACCCACCAGGCTAAAAAAGAGTGCTTTGCCCACACCGAAGCCACGCCAGGCAACCAGCAATGGCGCATAGGCAAAGGCCAACATCACGGGCACATAAACCGCTAGCGCTATCAGCATGGCAGTGAGAGACAGGTTGTCCGGGTTCAGTGTCGTTGCATCGGCACCCGCACCTAAAGTTGATCGGGCCATAAACTGCAAGAGCGTGCCACCATCAAAAGCGGCTGTCAGACCAAGCACACCCAGCGTTAGCAGAAAGTGCAGCACGCCCAGACCCATCAAGGGCTGCAAGCGATTACGGAAACCGGAAAACATCAACGTAAAGCTGGGCATTGTTTCAGCGTCCAGCGCACGGCAACCTGCCAACACGCCCACCAGCAACACGGGCGCCAAGGCCGCCACCAATAGATCACCGACCACGGGAACCAGACCCACCAGTCCCAGCATCGTCCAATAAGACATCACCCAGAAAACCATGAGTACAGGATTACGCCGGTAACGGGCAAAGCCGTCACGAAACCACTGCCAACCTGTTGCCAGGGTGATACGTTTGATTGAATCAGCCATTCGTTGGTTCAGCATCGCCTGCCTGGGCTTGGGCTGCTGCTGGCTGTGTTAATTCGAACAGATCCTGATACGCCGCATAATTAGCACCCGCCATCACCGGCACAACGACCAGCAACGCCAGACCCATAGTCAACGCCGTCAGGAAGAGCATCAACGCCACCAGAAAAAAGGCCACCACAAAGGCAGGCAAGCTACGCCAGCTCGCCACAAAAGAATGCTTCATCGCAGCGATGGCCGGAATGTCATGAAACACCGCCAAAGGTGGCGCCAGCCAGACCGACATCACCAGCGGCAGCACCAGCAACAGGCTAATCGTCACTGCGAGAACTATGCCGAATACGCTAATCACCACGCCCAGCCACTCATACTGGGTCTCCATGCCGACCGCCATGCCGGAAAGTGCCGCGCCACCGCCCAGCAATAAACCCAGCGCCACAATCAGCATCCAACCGAGCATGTACCAGACGCCCACGTTAACAACGGCAGGCGCGTGTTCTCTAAAGCCGGTAAAGGCATCTGCCACGGTAACGGGTTCGTTATATTGCACGCGATGTGCGACCACCATCAGACCAGCCGATAGTACCGGCATCAGCAAATGCGCACCGACCTGTCCGAGCAGCGGCACCAACAGCACCAACATGATTAAGAGTGTTTGCAGAAAGGCCGTGATGAGCCAGAGTCCCGGGCGGCGCATAAACAACGCCCAGCCTTCGCTGATCCAGCGCACACCATGGCCAACGCCTACGTGTCGAATCTGCGGCAAATGATCAGCGGGATGAGCATCCTGCCAAGGGCCCTGACGATGATGACGCATGTGACGATCCGGCATTACCAGCTCCAGAGGGTCCACATGGGCGGCTGCACCATGTCACCGCGCACCGGATCCGAATCCGGAATGACTGATTGAGGCTCAGCCGGCGGCGACTCTGAATACGATGGCAGAATCGGTGGATCGACCACTTCGCGTGACGGCTGGCCGCCACGGCCATAAGTGCGAACGCTCGTACTGCGATCATCGGGCGAAATCGTCACGCTGGCATCTTCTTCAGCCTCTGCCTGCGGGCTGAGCAACGCAGGATCATTCGTCACCACCTGCGGTGGCAACGTAGAGGCCTGCGCAAAAACCATGGACGAGATGCCCATGCCTAGCGCTACGAGACAGGCACGCGCCAGCAGCGTGGATGATGCGCGTTCAATAAATAAAGACATGCCGGATTCCAGACGGTGTAATAAGCGGATTTTATTACAGGTTGAGCAAAAGCTCGCGCTCGCCGGGCAATGGCGCAAAGCCCCGGGTTTCGTAATGGCTGAAGATTGCTTCAACCACCTGATCCGGGTCATCAATAATCTGAAGCAGATCCATATCCTCAGGACTGATCATTTTTTCCCCGACCAGCCGGTCTCTAAGCCAGTCGATGAGCCCACCCCAGAATGCCGCACCCACCAGAATCACCGGGAATTGGCGACTTTTACGCGTTTGGATCAGCGTTAACGCTTCCATCAGCTCGTCCAGCGTACCAAAACCACCGGGCATCACGACGTATGCCACCGCAAAACGCACAAACATGTATTTACGGGCAAAGAAGTGTCTAAAACCCAGCGATACATCCTGATACGGGTTGGTATGCTGCTCGTGCGGTAGCTGTATGTTCAAACCAATTGAGGGGCCGTTGCCGCCAAAAGCCCCTTTGTTTGCCGCCTCCATCACACCGGGGCCGCCCCCTGAAATCACACCCAGACCGGCATCAGACAACTTGCGGGCAATCGTTTCCGTCAACGCATAGTAGGGGCTATCCGGCAGCACCCGGGCACTCCCGAATATCGATACAGCCGGGCGAACCTCCGCCAGACGGTCCGTGGCCTCCACGAACTCTGACATAATTCCGAACAATCGCCAGGCTTCACGCTCGGCTAGCGTTTCGGCATCATGGCCATCGGAAGCTTCCGATGTCTGGAATCTGAATCGTTTTGTATGATTTTCCACGCTGTCTGCCTCTCGGTTCACTATGCCTACTTTACTGCTTGTCGACGGTTCATCGTACCTGTACCGCGCATTTCATGCACTACCCGACCTGCGCAATCAATCGGGCGACCCTACCGGCGCCCTGTACGGCATGATCTCCATGCTCCGTCGCCTAACCAGTGATATCGACGCAGAATACCGCGCCTGTATTTTTGACGCCAGCGGACCCACCTTCCGTGACAGCCTGTTTAGTGACTACAAGGCGCACCGCCCCCCGATGCCGGAAGACCTGGCCAAACAGATAGAACCGATTCACGCCGTCGTGCGGGCGCTGGGCTGGCCACTCCTTATGGAAAGCGGCGTGGAAGCCGATGACGTCATTGGGACCCTGGCAAAACAAGCTGCGCAGGCAGGGTTCTCTGTAATCGTATCTACCGGCGACAAAGATCTGGCACAGCTGGTGACCCCGCAGGTGACCCTCGTCAACACCATGAGTAACGAACGCCTGGATGTGGCCGGTGTAGAAGCCAAGTTCGGTGTAGCGCCCGATCGTATTACCGACTACCTAGCACTGGTAGGTGACACCGCCGATAACATACCGGGCGTACCGAAGGTCGGGCCCAAAACCGCCGCCAAATGGATACAGACCTATGGCGATCTGGATGGGGTCATCGCCCATGCGGCCGATATCAAAGGCGTGGTTGGCGAGAATCTGCGCGGCCATCTCGAATTCCTGCCGCTGGGCCGCACGCTCACCACCGTCAAAACCGATGTCGCTCTACCCGTAGCGATTACCGATCTCCTCGCCACACCGGAAGATCAGAACACCTTGCGTGAAGTATTCCGGCAAAACGGTTTCAAAACCTGGCTCAAAGCCATTGATGAGCCAGACGCAGCGCCCAAGGCGGGCGCAAAAACAGAGACCGAACCCGCACCGACCCTTTTGCCCGACGATGGCGCACACCGCATCCATTACGAAACCATTCTGGATATAGCCACGCTGGAACGCTGGCTGAACAAAATCGAGCATGCACCCCGCGTTGCGCTAGATACCGAAACTACCAGTCTGGACGAACAGCAGGCGCGCCTGGTCGGCATTTCCTTTGCCGTTGCCCCCGGAGAGGCGGCTTATCTCCCGCTCGCTCACGATGGCCCGGACACGCCGAACCAGTTACCGTTTGCAGACACGCTTGCCCGCTTGAAACCCTGGCTCGAAAGCGTGCAACCCCAGAAAGTTCTGCAACACGCCAAATACGATCAACACGTATTCGCCAACCATGGCATTCAACTCGCCGGCATTGTCGACGACACCCTGCTTGCTGCGTATGTGCTCGAAGCCGGACAAGTCAGCCCCGGCGCACTGGAGCTCGGCACGCTGGCCCGCCGTCATCTGGGTATGCCGACCATTCCATACGAAGCCATTTGCGGCAAAGGTGCTACCCAGATCGGTTTTAATCAGGTCGCCGTTGCCGATGCTGCCGCTTATGCGGCAGAAGACGCCGACATTACGCTGCGCATTGCCGAACGCTTGTTGCCACGCCTAGCTCAGGAGCCAGGCCTGGAAGCCACCTACCGCAATCTGGAACTCCCTACCGCTCAAGTGCTGTTCACCATGGAACAGAACGGCGTGCTCATCGACAACCAGCTATTAGCCGATCAGAGCCATGCGCTGGGCGAACGCATGCTGGCGCTGGAAACCGAAGCCCATACCCTGGCCGGACAAAGCTTTAACCTCAACTCTCCCAAACAGCTCGCCGAGATTCTCTTTACTCAGCAGGGGCTCCCGGTCAAAAAGAAAACCGCTTCGGGTACCCCATCAACCGATGAGGAAGTGCTCTCCGAATTGGCGCTCGACTTTCCGCTTCCCCGCGTTCTGCTGGAATATCGCGGCATCGCCAAGCTAAAAAACACCTATTGCGACAAACTGCCTCAGCGCATTAATCCGGCCACCGGTCGTGTTCACACCCATTACTCGCAAACTACCGCCGTTACCGGTCGCCTGGCCAGCTCTGACCCCAATCTGCAAAACATTCCGGTGCGCACACCGGAAGGCCGCCGGATTCGCGCCGCCTTTATTGCGCGCCCTGGCCACAGCATCTTCTCCGCCGACTACTCGCAGATTGAATTACGCATCATGGCGCACCTATCGGCAGACAAAGGCCTGCTCGATGCCTTTGCACAGGGCGAAGATATTCACCGCGCCACAGCCGCCGAGGTGTTCGGTGTGATGCCCCTCGAAGTCGACGACAACCAGCGGCGCGCTGCCAAAGCTATTAACTTCGGTCTCATCTATGGCATGAGCGCTTTCGGCCTGGCCAAGCAACTCGACATCGAACGT
>CAZGHR010000040.1:1451-11678 GCA_964525545.1 uncultured Dechloromonas sp. | reverse complement strand
AAGTACTACGTTTCAGAATATGGCTTTGATTTGAAGACGGCTGCTTTGTTGGCGGCTTGTTTCTCCCTGCCTGGTGGGGTGCTTCGCGCTGTAGGAGGGTGGTTGTCGGATAAATACGGTGCCCATTCGGTAACCTGGTGGGTACTATGGGTGAGCTGGATCTGCCTGTTCATCATGTCCTACCCGCAAACCGATTTTACGATCCAGACAGTGAACGGCCCAGAGAGCTTTCATATCGGCCTAACACCAACGGTATTCACCATCCTGCTGTTCATTATTGGGGTGGCATGGGCCTTCGGTAAAGCTTCTGTTTTCAAATACATCTCGGATGATTATCCGCACAACATTGGTGTGATCTCCGGCATTGTCGGCCTGGTTGGTGGTTTGGGTGGCTTCATTCTGCCGATTATGTTCGGCGCCCTGGTCGACCTCACGGGTATTCGCTCTTCATCGTTCATGTTGCTGTACGGGGTTGTCTGGGTCTCTCTGATCTGGATGTACTACACAGAAGTTCGTACATCATCGACGTTGGACCATAAGACTGAAACGAACGCAAAAAAACACTGAATTCACTTATCGAACGGAGCAAATCATGGCGAAAGTTCTAAATACTTGGCTACCGGAAGACAAAAAATTCTGGGATACCGAAGGAAAATCCGTTGCGCGTCGGAATCTCTGGATTTCGATCCCTTGTCTCCTGCTGTCATTTGCGGTCTGGATGGTCTGGAGTGTGGTGGTCGTTAATCTCCCGAACATCGGTTTCAAATTCGATACCGATCAGCTGTTCTGGCTGGCGGCATTACCGGGGTTGTCGGGGGCAACGCTGCGGATTTTCTACTCATTTATGGTGCCAATTTTCGGCGGTCGCCGTTGGACAGCTATTTCCACGGCGTCGCTCTTGTTGCCAGCGATAGGTATCGGATTTGCCGTGCAGAACCCGGAAACACCGTATGCGACGTTTCTGGTTCTGGCACTACTCTGTGGCTTTGGTGGCGGTAATTTCGCCTCCAGTATGTCGAACATTAGCTTCTTCTTTCCGAAAGCCCAGAAGGGCGGAGCGCTGGGGTTGAATGCCGGCCTAGGCAATCTTGGAGTGTCGGTTGTTCAGTTTGTTGTGCCTCTCGTGATTACCGCAGGCGTGTTTGGTGCCTTTGGTGGCGATGCCCAGACCTGGGTAAAGGGGGCACAGACCAAACAGATGTGGTTGCAGAACGCGGGTTTCATCTGGGTGCCCTTTGTTGCGATATCGACACTGGCTGCCTGGTTCGGTATGAACGATATCGCTAGTGCAAAAGCCTCTTTTGCTGATCAAGCAGTCATCTTTAAGCGCAAACACAACTGGCTGATGTGCTGGCTTTATCTGGGCACGTTTGGTTCGTTTATTGGCTATTCGGCTGGCTTTCCATTGCTGACGAAAACACTCTTTCCGGAAGTGAACCCGGTGCAGTATGCCTTCCTGGGGCCTTTGGTGGGTGCCATCGCCCGTGTGATTGGCGGCTGGGTTTCGGACAAGCTGGGTGGTGCCGTTGTGACTTTCTGGACGTTCATTCTCATGATCGCTGCAGTGTTTGGCGTGATCCAGTTTGCTCCTTCTGCTTCAGGTGCAGGCAGCTTCTGGGGCTTCTTTGCCATGTTCATGTTGCTGTTCGTCGGAACTGGTGTTGGTAATGCATCAACGTTCCGCATGATTCCAATCATTTTCATGACCGAGCGTCAGCGTGAGGCTGCGGGTAAAGGTAAAGCTGCAGAAGATGCCGCAATCGTGGCAGGGAACAAGGAAGCTGCCGCTGTGTTGGGCTTTACCTCAGCGATTGCTGCTTACGGCGCATTTTTCATTCCTAAATCATTTGGCACCTCAATTGCGGCCACCGGTAGTGCTGAATTTGCACTCTATAGCTTCATCGTCTTTTACGTCACCTGCATCGTCATTACGTGGCTGTTCTATAGCCGTCGTAATGCACCGATGCCCTGTTAATCCGCTGATTTGTACAACCAAGTACTAAAGGAAACGAGATGAGTCACTTTATCGATCGACTGAAATTCCTCAGTGCAGACAAAGAGCACTTTTCTGATGGCCATGGTCAGACCACGACCGAGAACCGCTCATGGGAAGATGCCTACCGGAAGCGCTGGCAGCACGACAAGATCGTGCGTTCTACCCATGGCACTAACTGTACCGGTTCGTGTTCGTGGAAAATCTATGTTAAAGGCGGCATCGTTACCTGGGAAACCCAGCAGACTGACTACCCGCGTACTCGCCCGGATATGCCCAACCATGAACCGCGTGGTTGTGCGCGTGGCGCCTCCTATTCGTGGTACTTGTACAGCGCTAACCGCGTTAAGCACCCGATGGTGCGCTCATCACTGTTGAAGGCCTGGCGTAAACAACGCCAGACGCTATCACCCGTAGCTGCCTGGGAAGCTGTGGTATCTGATCCCAAGACCGTACGCCGATACCAGAGTGAACGGGGTAAGGGTGGATTCCTGCGTACCAGCTGGGATGAAGTGAATGATATGGTGGCCGCTGCCAATATCTACACGGCGAAAAAACACGGCCCTGATCGGATTATCGGGTTCTCGCCGATTCCGGCCATGTCGATGGTCAGCTACGCAGCAGGAAGTCGTTACTTGTCACTGATCGGCGGCGTCTGCATGAGCTTTTATGATTGGTACTGCGATCTGCCACCGGCTAGTCCTCAAACCTGGGGCGAGCAGACAGATGTGCCCGAGTCAGCTGATTGGTACAACTCGTCCTACATCATGATGTGGGGCTCAAACGTTCCGCAGACGCGGACACCGGACGCGCACTTCATGGCGGAAGTTCGCTATAAGGGAGCCAAAGTAGTTTCAGTTTTCCCGGATTATTCGGAAGGCGCTAAATTCGGTGATATGTGGTTGCACCCGAAGCAGGGAACCGATGCCGCTCTGGCTATGGCTATGGGCCATGTGATCCTTAAAGAGTTCCATGTGGCTGGCAAGAGCGAGTACTTCGACAATTACTGTCGCCAGTACACCGATATGCCGAATCTGGTCTGTATGGTGGAAAAAGATGGAGCCTACGTGCCGGATCGCTACGTGCGTGCCGCTGATCTGATTGGTGCGCTGGGCGAAGCCAACAACCCGGATTGGAAGACGCTGGTCATTGACGAAGAGAGTGACGCACTAACCGTGCCTGTGGGTTCGATTGGGTTCCGCTGGGGGCAGGATAAAGATGGCGCTCCTACAGCCGATAAAGGCAAGTGGAATCTGAAAGAAGAGACTACGGACGGCCGCAAGATCAAGCCACGTTTGTCGTTGGTACAGAAGCATGACGCAGTCGTTGAAGCCGCGTTCCCGTATTTCGGCAACATCGAACATGAACATTTCAAAAGCACCTCTCATAGTGATGTGTTGAAGCGCCGTGTGCCCGTACGCAAGATCCAGACTGCACAAGGAGAAATGCTGGTTGCTACGGTCTATGACTTGTATGTAGCTAACTACGGCGTAGACCAGGGTCTAGGCGGCGATAACGTGGCCAGCAGCTACGATGACGATATCCCGTACACCCCGGCCTGGCAGGAAAAGATTACCGGTGTGCCGCGTGATCAAGTTACCCAGGTGGCCCGTGAGTTTGCTCAGAATGCGCATGATACGCATGGTAAGTCGATGGTGATTATCGGCGCGGCCATGAACCACTGGTATCACATGGACATGAACTATCGTTCCATCATGAACATGCTGATCATGTGTGGCTGTATTGGTCAGAGTGGCGGCGGTTGGGCCCACTATGTGGGTCAGGAAAAACTCCGTCCGCAAACCGGTTGGACGGCACTGGCCTTTGCATTGGACTGGAATCGTCCGCCACGCCATATGAACAGTACATCGTTCTTCTATGCGCATACAGACCAATGGCGCTATGAAACACTACGCGTCGCTGATCTGTTGTCACCGCTGGCAGACAAGAATAAGTTCAGCGGCAGCCTGATCGATTTTAATGCCCGTTCGGAACGGATGGGTTGGTTGCCCTCGGCACCGCAACTGGAACGCAATCCACTAGATCTTACCCGTGAGGCCATTGCCAAGGGTGTAGATCCTAAGGAATACGTTGTTAATCAGTTGAAGTCCGGTGAGCTTAAGTTCTCATGCGACGACCCGGATAACCCCAAGAACTTCCCACGCAACATGTTTGTATGGCGTTCGAACCTGCTGGGTTCATCCGGCAAGGGTCATGAGTATTTCCTGAAACATCTGCTCGGTACTACGAATGGTGTTCAAGGTAAAGATTTGGGACAAACGGGCGACGTTAAACCGCAAGATGTCGTCTGGCGTGACGAAGCACCGGAAGGCAAACTAGATCTGCTCGTTACGCTAGATTTCCGCATGTCGACGACTTGTCTGTATTCGGACATCGTACTGCCGACTGCCACCTGGTATGAGAAGAACGATCTGAATACCTCAGATATGCATCCGTTCATCCATCCTTTGTCAAAAGCCGTGGATCCAGCTTGGGAAGCCCGTAGCGATTGGGAAATCTACAAAGGTTTTGCTAAGCGCTTCTCGGAACTTTCAGATGGCTATCTGGGTGTCGAGAAGGATGTCGTCGCGGTGCCAATTTTGCACGATACGGCCGGTGAGATTGCCCAACCCTATGATACAAAGGACTGGAAGAAGGGTGAATGCGAAGCCGTTCCGGGCAAGACCATGCCGAACTTCGTTGTGGTTGAGCGTAACTACAGTGAAATCTACGAGAAGTTCACCTCCCTGGGGCCGCTCCTGGATAAGTTGGGAAATGGCGGCAAGGGGATCAACTGGAATACCCAGCATGAGGTCAAGCTTCTTGGCGAGTTGAACTATAAGGTTCGTAATGAAGGGGTGGCACATGGCCGTCCGAATATCGATACCGATATTGATGCCACGGAAGTGGTCCTAACCTTGGCGCCGGAAACAAATGGTGAAGTCGCTGTGAAGGCTTGGCAGGCTCTGTCAGAGTTTACAGGTATCGATCACCGCCATTTAGCTCTGACGCGTGAAGACGAGAAGATCCGCTACCGAGATATTCAGGCACAGCCGCGCAAGATCATCTCCAGCCCAACTTGGAGCGGTATCGAGTCAGAGCATGTCAGCTATAACGCAGGTTATACAAACGTGCATGAGTTGATCCCATGGCGCACCCTAACTGGCCGTCAACAGTTGTATCAGGATCACGAATGGATGCGCGCATTTGGTGAGGGCTTCTGCTCGTACAAGCCGCCGGTCGATCTGCGGAGTCACCAGCAAGTGATGAATGCTAAGCCGAACGGCAATAAGGAAATCGCGCTGAACTTCATCACGCCGCACCAGAAGTGGGGGATTCACAGTACCTACACGGACAACCTGATCATGCTGACGTTGTCTCGTGGTGGACCGATTGTATGGATGTCGGAAGTGGATGCCCAGAAGGTCGGCATTGAAGATAACGACTGGATTGAGGCATTTAATAGCAATGGCGCATTGTGTGCCCGTGCCGTGGTCAGCCAGCGTGTGCCTGAGGGCATGGTCATGATGTATCACGCTCAGGAAAAGATTGTGAACGTGCCAGGTTCTGAGATCACTCAGACACGCGGTGGCATTCACAATTCGGTGACCCGTGCGGTACTCAAACCGACCCATATGATCGGTGGATACGCCCAGCTGAGCTATGGCTTCAATTACTACGGAACAGTGGGAGCTAACCGCGATGAGTTTGTGGTGGTTCGCAAGATGAACAAAGTGGACTGGATGGATGGTCCTGCACAACCGGCGATGGAGGCCTGATCATGAAAGTTCGTGCACAAATTGGGATGGTGCTCAATCTGGACAAGTGTATCGGCTGCCATACCTGTTCAGTGACATGTAAAAACGTCTGGACAACGCGTGAAGGTGTGGAGTATGCATGGTTCAACAACGTCGAAACAAAGCCTGGCGTTGGGTTTCCGCATAACTGGGAAGACCAGAAGCAGTGGAACGGCGGTTGGGAGCGTAAGTCCAACGGCAAACTGCAACTCAAGATGGGTTCAAAGCTGAAGATTCTGTCAAAAATCTTCGCAAATCCCGATCTACCGCAGATCGATGATTATTACGAACCATTTACATTCGACTACGAACATTTGCAGAATGCTCCATTGTCGAAGGCCGCACCAGTTGCTAGACCGCGTTCGCTAATTACGGGCGAACGCATGGAGAAGATCGAAGGCGGACCAAACTGGGAAGAAATTCTTGGCACGGAGTTCAGCAAGCGCTCGAAGGACACCAACTTCGAAGAAGTCCAGAAAGAGATGTACGGGCAATTCGAAAATACTTTCATGATGTATCTACCGCGTCTGTGTGAGCACTGCCTCAATCCGGCTTGTGTCGCAGCATGTCCGGCAGGTTCGATCTATAAGCGTGAAGAAGACGGCGTTGTTCTGATCGATCAGGATAAGTGTCGTGGCTGGCGCATGTGCGTTTCGGCTTGTCCATACAAGAAGATTTACTATAACTGGAAGAGCGGTAAGTCCGAGAAGTGCATTCTCTGCTACCCGCGCCTGGAGTCTGGGCAACCGACCGTTTGTTCAGAAACCTGTGTTGGCCGAATTCGTTATCTCGGTGTCCTGCTTTATGATGCCGATCGTATCGAGCAGGCAGCATCGACTGAAAACGAGCAAGACCTGTACCACGAGCAGTTGAGCATGTTCCTGGACCCGAATGATCCAGAGGTTCGTGCCGCCGCCCTACGCGATGGTGTCCCACAAGCCTGGATCGATTCAGCTGCACAGTCTCCGGTCTACAAGATGGCAATTGACTGGAAGATCGCCTTCCCGTTGCACCCGGAATACCGCACGCTGCCAATGGTCTGGTACGTTCCGCCTCTCTCGCCGATCAATACGGCGATGGAAAAGGGTCAGATGCAGATGAAGGGTGTGCTGCCGGATGTGGAATCACTGCGCATCCCGGTCAAGTATTTAGCCAATCTGCTTACGGCTGGGGAAGAGAAGCCTGTACATGATGCACTTAACCGCATGCTGGCTATGCGTCGTTTCATGCGAGATCGTCATGTCGCTAAGTACGAAAATCAGGCCGTTTTGGATCAGGCTGATCTTACTGTAGCAGAGGTTGAAGATATGTATCGCTATCTGGCCATTGCTAACTATGAAGACCGCTTTGTTATTCCGACCACGCATCGTGAGTATGCGGAAAACGCCTTTGATATGAAGGGTTCTTGCGGATTCTCGTTCGGGAATGGTTGCTCGGATGGTGATTCTGAAACCAGTCTGTTCGGCCGGAAGAATGGCGAACGCGTGATTCCGATTCATGAGGTGAAATGATGCAACCGAGAACTTTAAAAGCGATTTCGCTACTGTTGCACTATCCAGATCAGGATCTACTGGATCACCTGACCGAGTTACAGGCTGTAACGAATGACGATTCGACAATTCACCACAGCCGTCTGGCTGCGCTCTATCAGCATCTCGGACAAGGCGATCTGTATCTTCTGGAAGAAAACTATGTAGCTTTGTTCGACCGAGGTCGTGGTACCTCGTTGTATCTTTTCGAGCATGTTCATGGCGAATCACGTGATCGTGGCCAGGCCATGGTTGATTTGCTGACCATGTATGGCGAATCTGGTTTCGATTTGCCACCGGGGGAGCTGCCAGATTATCTACCTGTGTTTCTTGAATATCTGTCTCAGTTGGATACCGCTAAGGCCAAACAGCTCTTGATGGAAGTCACCCATCTGGTTCGTAATATCGGGGAAAACCTGGCTAAGCGAGGTAGTCATTATTACCTGTTGTGCTCGGCGCTGCTTGAAATGGCCGGAGAGAAGGGTATCGACATGGACTTTGTGCCGATGGACTTTAGTACCGAACAGGAAGACTACGACAAGTTAGACAAGGTCTGGGCCGAAGAGCCTGTCACTTTTGGCGGTGGTTGTTCCACGCCAGATTACGGGACAGGTTCTGGGGAATCCGTCGTGCAATTCATGCCACGTGCTGACACCAATAAAGCACCGGCTGTAGAAACTCTGGGAGCATAACCATGGACTACGTGAATAACCTGCTGTTCGACATTTATCCTTATGTCGCTCTTTCGGTCTTTCTGTTAGGTAGCCTGATCCGCTATGACCGTGACCAGTACACATGGAAAGCCGATTCGTCACAATTGCTACGCCGTGGTCAGTTACGTTTGGGTAGCAACCTCTTTCATATCGGCATTATTGGCTTATTTTTCGGCCACTTTGCTGGTCTGCTGACGCCAAAAGATCTGTATCACGCCGTAGGTCTTACAACAGAGGGAAAACAGTTGTTGGCGATGGTGGCTGGTGGGGTAATGGGAACAATGGCGATGATTGGTGTTCTGCTTTTGCTTCAGCGCCGACTTTCCGATCCGCGTATCCGCAAGACCTGCACCGGAATGGATATCTTCATCCTGGTCTGGATCTTCGTCACGCTGGCACTAGGTCTGCTTACCATTCCATTCTCAGCAGGCCATATGGACGGTAGCGTTATGCTTCAGCTTGCCGGATGGGCACAGTCAATTGTGACATTCCAGCCTGGTGCAGCTGAGTATTTGGGCACGGTCTCGTGGGCATATAAGATCCATCTATTGTTCGGGATGACGCTGTTTGTGCTCTTTCCATTCACGCGTCTGGTTCATGTCTGGAGTGGGTTTGGTTCGTTGGGATACCTGATAAGACCTCATCAGGTTGTGAGAAAGCGTCGCTAGTTCTAAAAATCTGGCTACTGCGTAAACAATAGCGTGGTGGCCAGATTTGTTTTCTATAGAGTTGCTACAAGACTGTTTGACTGATGATTCAGCCGCAACCTAATTTGGTTTATGCGATACGCCTTTGTTCTGGTGAGTGTCGTTATTGGAAATATTTAGGGCTGAGCGGTGGAGATCGACATTGGTGGCAAGACATGTCTACTGATGCAGTGTTTAATGAAGATCGCATCATGTATGCATGGGAAATTATTGCAATCTCCGATCAAGAAAAATTCATGAATTAAGAGACGCAACTATGTCCACACAGTTTTATCGGAATCTTGTTAATAATCTTCCAGATGCGTTGATCGTTTCTGATCTCAATGGACTTATTCAGATCTGGAACAATCGAGCAGCTGAGATTCTTAGAATTTCTGCTGCACAAGCTCTGGGGAAAAGTTTGGATTTAATTATCCCTGAGCAACTTAGAAATAATCACTGGGCCGGGTTTCACAAAGCGATATCAGAAAATCATCTTAAACTGAACAAAAAAGTTGTGCGCACAAAGGCAATCTGCGGTGATAACACTGTGGTTTATCTGAATATTGCCTTCTCGCTCGTTCATGGAGAGGATGGAAAACCGATTGGTGTGTCAGCCATTGCGCGACTTGATTAGACTTTATTGCATTTCGATTACCACGTTTGGGGTATATACAGCATGTGTGCCCCTTGAGACGATAGCGACATTCCCTGAACAAGGATGGATGTCATGATCACCGATCGAATTGATGCGATTACAAAAATCCCCGCCGCATACCAGCACGCAACCCTGCCTGCACCAAAGAGCGTCAAGATCGAGATCTCGCCGAGATGCAATTATCGTTGCGGCTTCTGTGCACTAAGAAACCGGGAGGTTCAACCCAAATGGGATATGGATCTCAATCTCTTCAAACGTATCACCCGAGAAATGCGTGATGCTGGTGTTGAGGAAATCGGAGTCTTCTATCTTGGTGAATCCTTCATGGCGCCCAAGCTTCTGGTAGATTGCATTCGATATCTCAAGCAAGAAATTGGTATGCCCTATGTGTTTCTGACTTCGAACGGCTCAATGGCCTTTCCGGAGGCGGTTGAAGCCTGCATGCAGGCCGGTCTTGATTCCCTTAAGTGGTCATGCAACGCTGCAGACGAAGAGCAATTTGAAGAGATTATGGGAGTTTCCAAAAAGCTCTTTCACCGTGCTTATGACAATGTCCGAGCCGCTTGGGAAATCCGCGAACGTGGTGGTTATAAAACAGGTCTGTATGCCTCATCGATTCAGTACGATGGCACGCAACAAGCCTTGATGGAATCGCTGATCAACGAGAAGGTTGTTCCGTATGTGGACCAGCATTATTGGTTACCCTTGTATTCCATGGGCGCTTTTGCGACCCAGCGGGAAGAAGAATTGGGCTATAAGCCAACTGCAGGCAACCAGGGACGTATTGGGAGCCTACGCGAACCATTGCCTTGCTGGTCTGCATTTACAGAAGGACATGTGACAGCGGAAGG
>CAZGHR010000040.1:0-1351 GCA_964525545.1 uncultured Dechloromonas sp. | reverse complement strand
CGCATGATTGCTGGAAATATAATCGGCGCATGACCAATGACCATCGAAACGATGAAGCCTAGGGCTATGCTGTGAATCGCAGCATCCAACTGATAGTTGCCAAGTGAGGTATTCATCGTCGTTGTCAGGAGGATGCCCCCGACAAGAAGCCATGCGTATCCACTCAACAGGCATGCTGCGACAAAACGTGTTATTCCTGTCTGGCGGATGGTTTTCCGAGCAATATCAAAATTAAGTAGCCAGATGGCCAAACCTGAAAATCCCACGCCTAAGAGATTGTTTTCGACAAAACCACTTAGGGCGGATATAGCGCTACCGACTATTATCAATACCAGCAAGCCGATGAATGCTTTGCGAGCCAATGGCCGTGGTTTCATAAATCGAGTGAGTTCCAATCGCTCGCCGGCAATTGTGAGTACGAGAAAGCTCAAACCAAAGGGGATGCTGCCCCAGAGGTTGTTCGACCAGAACCAAAGACAATTGCCACAGAACCATAGTGTTGCTGCAAGCCATAGGGTGATAGTGAAAAGGGCTGGCTGCTTGAGCACAATCATGACGCTAGCAAGTGTGAAAATAGCGCTAGCGAGCGTCAGTAACAACGGTGCCACTAAATTGCCTTGCGTCAAAAAAAGTAGTGATAGACCAGCTAGACCACTAAATAATGGTCCAAGGTAGGCCCACCAATAACGGGTAGCGACCGCACGTTCGAGACCTATCAGTGTGCCAAAGAACGCTGAAATCATGAAGGCGCTGTGAAGGCCGCTGACCGATTGATAAATTTCTGGGGTGCTAACGCCGAGTCTAGCCAGCCCTGTTGCCAAACCAGAGATTAAGGAAATCAAGCCAAAGATTAAAAATGGCAACCTGTATTTTGGCGCTAGGGTCATCATTAGCTACCAGCCAAAGGTTTCTCGTGCAGTTTTGGACATCATGCTAGGGTCCCATAACGGGTTGAAGCTTAATTCAACTTCGATATGGGTCTCTGGTGGCGAATGGGAGCGCAAGCATGTTTCGACTTCTTCAAGGAGCATGTCGCCGACTGGGCAAGCTGGTGAAGTCATCGTCATGATGAGTGTTAATTTATTTGCTTCCCATTGGATATCGTAGATCAAGCCCATGTCTACGATATTAATGCCGGCCTCAGGATCGATCACAGTTTTGAGCCATCCCAGAATTTCATCATTTGCGGCCGCATCATGAATTTTGTGTTGGATATTCATATTCTGTATCGTGCATTGAGTGGTTAATGTAAGCGACCGTCAATACGGGGTTCGACTAGCATCGGGATATATCGGTAGCCAATGATCCCAAACGCGAATAGCCAGCACAGGGCTGTTAAAGTCAATTCTGT
>CAZGHR010000039.1:0-11930 GCA_964525545.1 uncultured Dechloromonas sp. | reverse complement strand
CTGAATCGTGTGATTCGCGCGGGCTATGATTTGCTGGGATTGCAGACGTATTTCACCGCAGGCGTCAAAGAAGTGCGCGCCTGGACGATTCACAAAGGCGATACGGGCCCTCAAGCTGCGGGTGTGATTCACACTGACTTTGAAAAAGGTTTCATTCGTGCGCAGACCATTGCCTTTGATGATTTCATTACATTCAAAGGTGAGCAGGGCGCCAAAGAAGCCGGCAAGATGCGAGCTGAAGGGAAAGAGTACGTGGTGCAGGACGGCGACGTTTTGAACTTCCTCTTTAACGTCTAAGCAGAGGCTTTTCTCGTATGAAACGACTCATCACACTGGTGTTATGTGCCCTAGCGCTCTCAGTCGCGACAGCGCCTGCGTATGCCTTGTTCGATAGCAAGCCGGTTGCCCAGCAGCGTGCCGATATTCTTAAAACCAGTGCGGCAACCATGGCGCGCTTGTATAAGCTGCAGCCGCATGCCCGCGAATTGGTCGATAAGTCGGTGGGCTATGCCACCTTCAGTAACTTCGGCATGAAAATCTTTATTGCTGGCGGGGGCTCGGGCTCGGGCGTTGTTATGCGTAAAGGCAATCAGAAGCCGGTCTTCATGAAGATGGTGGAAGTGCAGGCTGGTTTGGGCATGGGGGTTAAATCGTTTACGGTGATCTTCGTGTTTGAAACTGAAAAAGCGATGAACAGTTTCATTAACTCCGGTTGGGCGTTCGGTGGGCAAGCGACCGCGGCAGCTAAATACGAAAACAATGGGGGCGCCTACGAAGGGGCGACCAACGTGAGCGAAGGCGTCTGGATGTATCAGCTTACCGATAATGGCCTCGCGGCTGAAATTACCGCTAAGGGTACCAAGTACTACAAAGACGACGATCTGAATAAATAAGTGCGATCAGCAAGTAAAAATGGCTGCCGCATTTAGCGGGCAGCCATTTTTTTGCGCGCTTTAAACCTTATTCTTTAACAGCTTCCACGGCAATGGTCAGCTCGACCTCATCACTAACGTTTGGCGCATACTTGCCCAGGCCGAACTCGCTACGCTTGATGTGAGTCACTGCATTGGCGCCGCAAGCTTCTATCTGGCGCATTGGATGCATGGCGCAATGGAAATGAGTCACCTTGAGCGTTACGGGCTTGGTGATGCCGCGAACCGTCAGTTCACCAATCACTTCCGTTGGTTTGTCGCCCTTGAACTTGAACTGGTTCGATTTGAAAGTGATGTTTGGATAGATGTCAGCATCGAACCAATTGCTGCTGATGAGGTGGCCATCAAAAGCCTTGCTGCCGGTATCAACCGATGTCACGCTGATGGCGATGTCGGCACTGCCGGTCTTGGCTTTCTGATCCAGAATGATGGTGCCGGTGGTGTCGTTAAAACGGCTGCGTTGCTTTGAAAAACCCAGGTGGGTGTACTCGAAACTAGCGAAGGTATGGCTTGGGTCAATGGCGTAAGTCGTTGGTGCGGCGATCGCCGAAGTTGCCAGGCCTGATAGCAATACAGCAGTCATCAAAACAGTTTTTTTCATGGTGTGCTCCTGTTGGGGTGGGGTAAACGAGTGAATAAAAAGAAATGGGAGTGATTATTTGCCGCTGAGGGCCAACCGGATAATGAGCGTCACATCATTGGCAACGGTGCCGGTTGAAGACCACGCACCTTGGCCTAGATTGAAATCGAGACGTTTGATCACGACCGTGCCATCGAGGCGTGCCGTTTGAGCCGTGTCTCGATTCAGCGTTACCGGAAATGTCAGCGCTTTGGTTTTGCCGCGAATCGTCAGGTTGCCTGTGAGCTCGAATCGATCCTTGCCCAGTGCTTTGACTTTGCTGACGGTGAAGTCAGCTGTCGGAAACTGTTGAACATCAAACCAGTTTTTGCCAAGCGCTTCGGCAGTCGCTTCATCGTAACCGATGTCGAAACTCCGGATATCCACATCGGCTTTAGCCGCAGCACTGGCGGGTTTGTCGGGGTCAAACCGAACCTGAGCCGTGAACTTGCTGAAAGTCCCTTCAGTTTTGCTCCCCATGAGCGTGGGCACAAACTTGATGCTGGATTTGGCCGTGTCTACCCGGTCGTATTCAATGGCCAAGGCTTGTGCCGAGAGGCCCAGTGAAAGAAATAGCGCCAGAGCGAGTGTCTTGGGAAATCGCATGAGAGTTTCCTTAGCTTACTTGCGCTGACGGGGCAAACGCATGCGTGCCATCAGATTATCTTTATCAACAAGCTGATGCTTCATGGCTGCTGCAATATGCAAGCCGACCAGCGCCATCAGGCTATTGGCCAGAAATTCGTGAACTTCTTTAAGCGTAGCGGCGAGCGCTTTGTCTTTATCGATAAGATTAGGTAGGTCAAACAGGCCGAAATAGTTCGTAGTGAAGCCTTTGGCGGAACTCATTAGCCAGCCGGTTAGCGGAATGGCGATGAGCAGGATGTAGAGCAGCAGATGCACCAGATGGGATGCACCGATTTGCCAGGTAGGGGTGCCCGCTACCTGCGGTGGTGCCCGATGCGTCGCCCGCCAGAACACACGTAGTACCCAGAGGTAGGCCACGGTGACGCCCACCCACTTGTGCCAGCCCACCATTTGAATGCGCTCCGGGCCCACGGGCATCTCGCCCATGCCGAGACCGATAAAATACGTAGCAATCACCAGCCATGCCATCAGCCAGTGCAATGCAATGGCTGGCGTGGTGTAGCGTGCTGTATCAGGAATATTATTTTCAGTCATATGGTTGATGTAGTGGGTTTTTGGTAGGTTGCGCCTTTATTATCATCGGATTGTTCGTGCAATGTGAACCCATCATTCAAATTTTATGAGTTTAGTGACGCAACCAACTACTTACATAGGCCGTTTTGCGCCTTCGCCGACAGGGCCGTTGCACTTTGGTTCATTGGTCGCTGCTGTGGGAAGTTATCTGGATGCCGTCACCGCAAATGGGCGCTGGTTGTTACGGATCGAGGATGTTGATACGCCACGTTCGGTGCCTGGCATGGTCGAAAGGCAGATCAATGCACTGGCTACGTATGGGTTTGTGTGGAATGGCGAAGTCCTTCATCAATCTTCACGCAGCGCGTATTACCAAACTGCGTTGGAAAGCTTGATATCCGCTGGCAGAGCGTACCCCTGTACCTGTACCCGTAGTCAGATTGCTGGTGCACCAGGTGTTCGAACCGGGGTTGATGGTTATGTCTATCCGGGAACCTGTGCCCACTGGACGCCTGGTGATCCGGTCCCGGAGGGGGCTGCCTGGCGTTTCCGGGTACCGCAAGGTGTTACCAGCTTTAAAGATCGAATTTGCGGCGATCGGCAGCAGGATCTGCAGCATGATGTCGGCGACTTCCCTTTGCTGCGTGCCGATGGTTTTTTTACCTATCAGTTAGCCGTTGTGGTTGATGATCTGGCACAGGGGGTCACGGATATTGTCCGGGGTGAGGATCTCCTGGATTCGACGCCGCGCCAGATTGCCCTCATCCATGCGCTCGGTGGGGTAGTGCCCACCTATGCACATCTGCCGGTCGTGAAGAATACAGAAGGCGAAAAACTCTCGAAACAGACACGGGCAGAGGCTATCCCGTTGGTGCATGAAGCAAATCGGGTGGCTCAACTCTGGCAGGCGCTGGTTTTTCTCCGGCAGTCGCCGCCTCTCACGCTCAAGACGGCAGACCAAAGTGCTCTTTGGGCCTGGGCGAAAGCCCACTGGAACATCAATCTATTGAGGGCTGCATAGTCATGACAATTGAATTGGCTTGCGTATGCGTCGATCGTCAATAATTGTCGGCGTAGCGCGTCAGGCTTAATAACCTGAAAATCAAACGGGCGCTGATGATTCGTAGTGCTCGGTGAAGCCCTGATTTTTTAGCCCACCCACTTGCGGTAATCTCATGACAGTGGGTTTGAATTTCGGCGTCCAGTTGCTCACCAAGTGCTTTGCAGAACGCGTCATCGCGAATAATTAAATTAGCCTCGCGGGCAACCAGAAGTGAAAACGGATCCAGATTGGCAGAACCCAGTGTTGCCCAGTGGCTATCAATCACACCCACTTTGGCGTGCATCAGCCCGGGTTGGTATTCGTAAATATGAACACCAGAAGCAAGCAGTCGGTAATAAAGCGACTGTGATGCGTAATGCTGGAGTCTGTATTCGATTCTGCCCTGGAGCATTAGATTAATACGAACGCCGCGTTGCGCTGCGTCCAGCAGGGCATTGAGAATGTTCCGGCTGGGTATGAAATAGGCCATTGCCAGGGTAATGCGACTTTTAGCGGACTGAATGCCTTCGATATACGCCTGCTCAATGCTACGACGATGCATCAGATTATCGCGAAGGAGCAGGCCGCAATGCGTCGAGCCTACTTCGGTGGTATCCACAGGTGTCGGGATCGGTCGGACGCCATGGCGAAAGAATGGGCGCCTCGACAGGGTTAACCATTGGCGATCCATGGCCCGGGCGATTTGCATGATGATGGGGCCTTCAATCGCCAGCGCAAAATCAAGGCGCGTGGTTGAGGTGTTACCCGTGGCATCGTCGATGATATTGATGCCGCCCAGAAAGGCCGTTTGACCATCAATCAGCGCGATTTTGCGGTGCATGCGCCTCAGGCGCGTGCGCTTGCGTGAGAGGAGATGTCGCCAGAGGTGCTGTTCTGGGCGGAAGACACGAACGTTAACGCCAGCCGCCAGCAAAAGGGGCAGGTGATGCAAGTCGATGTTGCGCGCACCAAAGCCGTCTACGACCAGCCGGACATCCACGCCGCGTTGGGCTGCATCACATAAGGCCTGTGTTGTTGCGTTGCCGATGTTGTCGTCGGCATAAAGATAGGTTTCGAGCCGTATGGTCTGCTGTGCGGCTGATATAGCGGCGAATAGCGCCGGGAAGTAAGCGTCGCCATTGCATAACAGACGCAGACGGTTACCACCGTTAATGATGGGCGCGGAGTTCAGGGCATTAAGTAGCCGGCCGCTGATACGCATACTAGCCCGTGAGCGTCAGCTCGCAACGGAGCGCGGCGTGATCCGAAATTTTCGACCAGCCTGCACCGTAGTGCACGTCGGCGCGCACGGCTTTCAGGCCGCGGATATAGATACGATCCAGTCTCAGCATGGGCATGGCGACCGGAAAGCTCCGGGCCGGTTTGCCCGATAGTGTGTCAAACACTTCCACCATGTCGAGCCGCCTGGCCAGGTGCTCACTGGCATGGTTGCGCCAGTCATTGAAGTCACCGGCGATAATGAGTGGCTGGTCATGTGGCACAAGCCGATCAATCTCTTCGGCCAGCGCAGCCATCTGCCATTTGCGCGAACGCGCCAGCAGTGAGAGGTGGGCGCACACACAGTGCACAATCTGCCCCTGCCATTCGATTTGCGTGTGGAGCAAGCCACGACGTTCAAAACTGAGATGGGTCACATCCTGGTTATGGCTGCGCTCGATCGGGTAACGGGAGAGAATCGCATTGCCATGATGGCCATGGTCGTACAGCACGTTCTGACCATAACTGGCATGCCAGATGGTGTCGGCCAGAAATTCATGTTGTGGTTGTTCCGGCCAGTTGTCGTGCTTGAGGGCATGTTGCTGGTGTAGCCCTTGTACTTCCTGCAGAAAGACCAGATCCGGGTTGAGGTGTCGCAGGCGATCTCGCAGGTCATGCACCGTCAGGCGGCGATTGAACTGCGAGAACCCTTTGTGGATGTTGTAGGTAACCAGCGACAGCGTATCGGACATGATGTACCCATCGACCGCAAGGGTCGTCAGGAAACCTCGAGCATGCGTTCCATGGCCAGCTTGGCCGCGGCGGTTTGATTTTCCGGTACGCGGATAGCGTTCACCACATGGCCGGCGACCAGGTTTTCCAGGGTCCAGGCCAGGTGCTGCGGGTCAATCCGCTGCATGGTTGAGCACATGCAGACGGTGGGCGACATGAACTGCACGATTTTTCCCTCTGGCGCTACTTCACGTGCCAGACGCTCTACCAGGTTCAGCTCGGTGCCCACCAGCCAGCGCGTACCAGCAGGTGCTTCCTTGATGATCTTGACGATATATTCGGTAGAGCCGATGTAATCGGATGCAGCGCAGACTTCGAACGAGCACTCCGGGTGCGAGATCACTTTGCCTTCGGGGTATTTTGCGCGGAAAGCTTCAATGTGTGCGGGCTGGAACATCTGGTGCACGGAGCAGTGCCCCTTCCACAGCAGAATTTTTGCGTTGCGAATCTGTTCCTGGGTTAGGCCGCCACGGGGTTGATCCGGGTCCCAGACCACCATCTCATCGAGTGGGATACCGCGCTGGTGGCCTGTCCAGCGCCCCAGGTGCTGATCGGGGAAGAACAGGATTTTAGGGCGGCGTTCCAGTGCCCAGTCCAGAATAACGGGTGCGTTCGACGAGGTGCAGACAATGCCGCCGCGATCACCGCAGAAAGCTTTAAGGTCTGCTGCGGAATTAATATAGGTGATGGGTGTTACCTGATTGGCCGGGTCTTCGCCCAGCGCCGCAGTCAGTTCGCGCCAGCAGCGTTCTACCTTCGTCAGATTGGCCATATCGGCCATCGAACAACCGGCAGCCAGATCGGGGAGGATCGCCGTCTGGTTGGCTTTGGTCATCATGTCGGCAACTTCGGCCATGAAATGCACGCCGCAGAACACAATGTACTCGGCGTCCGTCTGGCTGGCCAGACGCGACAACTTGAGGGAGTCGCCGGTCAGATCGGCGTGCTGGTAGACATCGGCGCGCTGATAGTGATGGCACAAAAGAACGGCACGGGCGCCTAACTTTTTGCGGGCGGCATGAATGCGCTCCTGGCAGGCTTCGTCCGTGAGGTCGCGGTAGTCTTCAAATGACAGCATGCTGGTCATCCTTAACCCTGGTACCAGGGGAGGCCGTGGAAACGCCAGCCACCGAGATTGCCACGGTGGTTGTTGGCATCTTTATCACCCTCGAAGCCTTCCAGAATGTTGTAGGCCGCTGTAAAGCCGGCATCTATGGCGGCGCTGGCCGCACTGCGTGAGCGGACGCCGCTGCGGCAGAGAAACAGTATCGTGGCATCGTGGGCGACCTGGCGTTGTAGTTCGCTGATGAACTGCAGATTGCGCGACATCTCCGGATATTGCACCCAGTCGATTTCGATCGCGCCGGGTACGCGGCCGACCCAATCCCATTCGGCGCGGGTGCGGACATCGACGAGAACGGCGCCGGGGGCTTCCTGAAGTAGTGTTAATGCTTCCTGTGGCGTCACATCGCCACTGTAGTTGAAGCCCTGTTGTTCGGCGCGCTCGCGTGCCTGGTTCAGAATGTCGTTGATTCGGCTCATGATGAATCTTTTGTTAAGCGGTAATGGGCAGCCTCGGCGGCTACGCGATTGACGATAGAATGATGCTCAACTGGCGAGTATACGCGGCCGCCGTAGCAAGCGGAATCAATGTGGCCCGCTCGGGCTGTTTTACCTGGAGATCACTATGTCGTTAGGGCATCACCATGCAGGGCACGCGCACGACCAGAGTGCGCTTATTGATGCGCTAACTGGCGCCCATGGTAATGCTGCGGCCAACCGTCTGGTGCGGCGCTCAGTCAATGTCAGCATGGGGGTCAACATCGGTTTATCCATCTTGCAGATCGTTGTTGGCTGGTTTTCTCATTCCCATAGTCTTTTGGTAGATGGTTTCCACTCGTTTTCTGATTTGCTGTCGGACTTTCTCGTTCTTTTTGTGGCACGACACAGTGCGCGGGCTGCAGATGATAACCACCCGTATGGGCACGCTCGCCTCGAAACGCTGGCCACGCTCATTCTTGGGTTGATGTTGCTCGCCATCGGCGGTGGATTCCTATATTCCGCAGCAGATCGGGCAATGAGCGTTGATTCGGCTGCACCGGT
This sequence comes from uncultured Dechloromonas sp., assembly GCA_964525545.1. Lineage (GTDB taxonomy): Bacteria > Pseudomonadota > Gammaproteobacteria > Burkholderiales > Rhodocyclaceae > Fluviibacter. The sequence continues at coordinate 4,063 of CAZGHR010000039.1, read as the reverse complement.
CGAGATGATGGCGCTTTATGTGGCTTTATTGGCGCTGGTGTCCAAAGAGTGGCTGTTTCGTTACATGCTGCGGGTGGCACAAAAAGCCAACTCCGCCATGTTGGTGGCGAATGCCTGGCATTCGCGCTCCGATGCGGCCTCTTCGCTGGTGGTCGCGATTGGTATTGGCGGAAGTTTAATGGGCTTTGTTTATGCCGATCTGTTGGCCGCAGCGATTGTCGGGGCTCTGATCGTTAAAATGGGTTGGCAGTTCTCCTACCGCGCGCTGGAAGAGCTTATTGATAAAGGCGCGAACACGGAAGAAATCGAAGCGATTCGCCGTGTGATCGACGATACGCCAGGTGTTATCGGTTTGCATGACCTGAGAACGCGCCGCATGGCAGACCGCATTCTGGTCGATGCGCATGTGCTGGTATCCCCCCGGGTCAGCGTTTCAGAAGGGCACCGCATCGCAGAGGTGGTGCGTCGGCGGGTGCGGGAGCATTGTCCGGAAGTCCTTGATATGCTGGTTCATATTGACCCAGAAGACGATCTGGAGTCCGATGAATCTGTCTATCAGGGTGCACTGGATCGTGCGTCTTTGGCGCAGTGGCTCGAACAGGCCGCCGAGCGCATCTGGGGCACTCATACGGCTTGGGCCCCCGAGCGTGTCCAGCTGCATTACCTGAATGGTCGGGTCGAGGTAGAGATCATGCTGCCGCCGGCACCGGGGATTGATCCGGAACCGGCAGTCATTGAGCAGGGGGTTAAAGCCTTGCAAGCGGCAGCCCAGAAAGAGCAGTTGCCGCTTGATACCTGGGTGGTTTATCGTCGGTTAAGTCCCTGATCGTTCTTTGCACCCATGTGGTGCGCTCTAAAATGGTGCGCAAAGCCTATTTTTGCACCTAGTTGGTGCGTCAAGAGATCGCTGGTTGTTCAACGGATGATGAAAGCTGCGCCAAAAGTGCGCTTTCTTTAGCCGGTTGTCGTATCATTGTTGGCACGGATCCTGCTCTGTAAACGGAGCAAAGTTTTTTTATCGTTTCTATATGTGTAGGCCGCATAACGCGGCCGCTTTTAGGAGATGGCTGTTATGGCTACAGTGCAAGACGTCCTGAAGATGGTTAAGGACAACGACGTTAAATACATCGATTTCCGTTTCACCGATACTCGCGGTAAAGAGCAGCACGTTGGCGTGCCTGTCAGCCAGTTCGATGCGGACAAATTTGAAGAAGGCCAGGCTTTTGACGGCTCGTCGATCGCCGGCTGGAAGGGCATTCAAGCTTCAGACATGCTGCTGATGCCAGATCCTGCATCTGCTTACATCGATCCGTTCTACGACGAAGTCACCCTGGTCCTGACCTGTGACGTGGTTGAACCAACCGATGGCAAGGGTTACGACCGTGACCCACGTTCGATCGCCAAGCGCGCCGAAGCCTACCTGAAGAGCTCGGGTATTGGTGATACGGCGTTCTTTGGTCCTGAACCAGAATTCTTCATTTTCGACTCGGTTGAGTGGAAGACCGACATGTCGGGCACTTTTGTGAAGATCTATTCGGAAGAAGCCGCTTGGTCGTCAGACGCCAAGATCGAAGGTGGCAACACCGGTCACCGTCCTGGTGTTAAGGGTGGTTACTTCCCAGTTGCTCCAGTTGATAGCTTCAACGACATTCGTACCGCGATGTGTAATGCACTGGAAGCCTGTGGCGTTTCGGTTGAAGTGCATCACCACGAAGTGGCCACCGCTGGTCAGAATGAAATCGGCACCAAGTTCAACACGCTGGTTCGCCGCGCAGACCAGACTCAGGTTCTGAAGTATGTTGTGCTGAACGTTGCACACCAGTACGGCAAGACAGCGACCTTTATGCCTAAGCCAATCGTTGGTGATAATGGTTCGGGTATGCACGTACACCAGTCGATCTGGAAAGATGGTAAGAACCTGTTCGCAGGTGACCAGTACGCCGGCCTGTCGGAAATGGCGCTGTACTACATCGGCGGCATCATCAAGCACGCTAAGGCACTGAATGCCATTACCAACCCGGGTACCAACTCGTACAAGCGTCTGGTTCCACACTACGAAGCACCAGTGAAGCTGGCTTACTCGGCCAAGAACCGTTCGGCTTCGATCCGTATTCCATTCGTGGCTTCGACCAAGGCTCGCCGTATCGAGACCCGCTTCCCGGATCCGATTGCTAACCCATACCTGGCATTCTCTGCGCTGATGATGGCCGGTCTGGATGGTATCCAGAACAAGATCCACCCAGGCGATCCAGCTGACAAGAACCTCTACGATCTGCCACCAGAAGAAGATGCATTGATTCCAACCGTGTGTGCCAGCCTGGACGAAGCGCTGGAAGCACTGAAGGCTGACCATGAGTTCCTGACCCGTGGTGGTGTCTTCTCGAAGGATTGGATCGATTCGTATATCGCTCTGAAGATGGAAGAAGTTAACAAGGTACGTATGACTACGCACCCAGTTGAGTTCGAACTGTACTACTCGTGCTAATCGGCCTCGAGTAATTTTGCAGAGCCACTAAAGGCGAACGCAATCAAAGAGGGACGGTTCGCCGTCCCTCTTTTGTTTTCCGCGCACGAAAAACGGGTTAACCCATGAACGCCAAACAATCAGTGATGACCCCCGTAAATTATGCCGGCCTGGAGCTCTTGTCGTCAGCTGCCGTTGTGCTGGATCGGTCACAGCATATTGTTTACCTGAACCCCGCCGCAGAGAATCTGCTGCGCATTAGTCAGCGGGCAGCGTTGGGCCGTGATCTGTTTCAGGTGATTGGCGTTACTCCCGAACTCGTTAGCGCGATTATGAAGTCGCTGAGTAATAAGTGGGGTTATAGCGGCCAGAATATCCAGATCGAACGTGGTGATGAAGTGCTCCATGTTGACTGTACGGTAACGCCGCTGGATGATGAAGAAGGCGGGCTGCTTATAGAAATGCGTCCGGTCGATCAGCAGTTGAGGGCGCGTCGTGAAGAGCGATTGATAGAGCTACAGCTGCGCCACCGCGAACTGATGCGCAATCTGGCGCATGAAATCAAAAACCCGTTGGGAGGCATTCGTGGCGCGGCACAGTTGCTCGAACACGAACTACCCAATCCCTCGTTACGTGAATACACGCAAGTCATTATTAAAGAGACTGACCGCCTGCAGGATCTGATGCAACGGCTGCTGCAACCACATCAAGGCATGCAGCCGGCGCCAACCAATATCCATGAAATACTGGAACGTGTGCGCAGCCTGATTCTTGCGGAGTTTCCCAAAACGCTCACAGTGCGTCGAGATTACGACACAAGTTTGCCTGACCTAACGGCAGACCGGGAGCAGATGATTCAGGCGGTGTTGAATATTACGCGCAATGCAGCACAGGCCATGTCGGGTAATGGGCAAATTACATTGCGTACCCGAGCGGTAAGACAGGTCACATTGCTCAAGCATCGCTGGAAGCTCGCGATTGAGTTACAGGTGATTGATAACGGTCCGGGCATTCCGCGAGCCATTCTTGAGCGCATGTTTTACCCGCTGGTATCTGGTCGCGAAGGTGGCACTGGGTTGGGGCTAACGATTGCCCAGAGCTTTATCCAGCAACATCAGGGCACGATTGAGTGCGAGAGTCGCCCTGGCCATACGCAATTTATTATCCGTTTGCCGGTTGCTTAAAGCGATAGAATGAAACGCATGGACTGTTTTAGAAAAAACCGGCACAGTAATTGCTCTGTATCTGGAGACGATAATAGGATTGGCTGGGGCGAGTGCCCGGCTGGTCTCTCCTGGAGATAGAACACATGAAGTCCGTATGGATTGTTGATGATGACCAGTCGATTCGCTGGGTGCTTGAAAAGGCACTCGGCCGAGCTGGCATTTCCCAGCGCAGTTTTGATCATGCCAATGATGTGATTAATGCGCTGGATGCGGGCGACCCGCCGCCGCAAGTCCTCATCTCAGATATCCGTATGCCGGGCCCCTCGGGGCTGGATCTGTTGGCGCGAATCAAGACGCTTTTGCCGGAGCTCCCTGTCATTATCATGACGGCCTATTCTGATCTCGAAAGTGCGGTTGCCGCTTTTCAAGGGGG
>CAZGHR010000038.1:0-11960 GCA_964525545.1 uncultured Dechloromonas sp. | reverse complement strand
TTCAGGAATTCATGATCATGCCGGTGGGTGTGGAGTCGTTCCGCGAAGCCCTGCGTTGTGGTGCCGAAATTTTCCACGCGCTGAAGAAGCTGCTGGACAAGGCCGGTCACTCGACGGCTGTGGGTGACGAAGGTGGTTTTGCCCCGAACCTGGGTAGCCATGCTGAAGCCCTGGAAGTGATCATGCAGGCCATTCAGGCCGCCGGTTATGTGCCAGGCAAAGACGTGCTGCTGGCTCTGGACTGTGCTGCTTCTGAATTCTACAAAGATGGTAAGTACCACCTGTCGGGTGAAGGTCTGCAACTGACCTCGGCCCAGTTTGTTGATTACCTGGCCACGCTGGTTGATAAGTTCCCGATCGTGTCGATCGAAGACGGTATGTCGGAAGCCGACTGGGATGGCTGGAAGCTGCTGACCGAACGTCTGGGTAACAAGGTACAGATCGTTGGCGACGATATTTTCGTGACCAACACCCGTATCTTCAAGGAAGGTATCCAGAAGGGTATCGCCAATTCGATCCTGATCAAGATCAACCAGATCGGTACGCTGAGCGAAACTTTTGCGGCTATCGAGATGGCCAAGCGCGCCGGTTACACCGCTGTGATTTCGCACCGCTCAGGTGAAACGGAAGATTCGACGATTGCCGATATCGCTGTCGGTCTGAATGCCGGTCAGATCAAGACGGGCTCGCTGTCGCGTTCGGATCGTATCGCCAAGTACAACCAGCTGCTGCGTATTGAAGAAGATCTGGGTGACACTGCGTCGTACCCGGGTCGTGACGCGTTCTACAACCTGCGTTAATTAAACCCCATGCGTCCTTCAACCGCTATTCTGCTTGGCCTGGCTGTGGTGATTCAGTATCCACTATGGCTGGGTAAGGGTGGCTGGTTGAAGGTGTGGGAAAGCGATGCCCAGCTGCGTCAGCAGCGTGAGATGAATCGCCAGCTGGAGCTGCGCAATGCAGGTCTGGAAGCTGAAACACGTAATCTGAAATCTGGCCTGGAAGCGGTTGAAGAACGCTCCCGGTTTGAGCTGGGTATGGTGAAGCCTGATGAGATTTTTTATCAGCTCCCCCAGCGCAAGAAGGTGGCTGCCGACCCTGCGGCGCCTGATGCCGCCAAAACCGATGCGGCCAAGCCTGACTCTGACAAGGAAAAACAATGACCGGACTCGTTCACCGTAATACTGTTGTGACGCTGGATTACAGCGTTACCGATTCGGATGGCCAGGTGGTTGATGATGGTCGTAACCCGATCCGCTATCTGCATGGCGGCTTTGGTGACATTTTTGACCGTATCGAAGAAACCCTCGAAGGTAAGAAGGTGGGTGAGTCGGTTACGGTGAAACTGCAGCCTGAAGAAGCCTATGGCGACTACGATTCAGAGCTGGTACAGATTGAAGAGCTGTCACGCTTCCCGAAAGAAACCAAAGTGGGCATGCAATTCGAAGGTGCGCCTGAAGGCTCGGACGAAGACGATATCGTGATCTACCGTGTCACTGATGTGGCCGATGGCAAAGTGGTGCTGGATGGCAACCATCCGCTGGCGGGTATGTCGCTGGTGTTCACGTGCACGGTGCGTGATGTGCGCCCGGCAACGGCCGAAGAGCTGGAAGACGAGTGCGTGGGTGATGACGACGAAGACGGCGAAGCGCCGCAGGTAGTCATTCACTAATTAGTGGTTGCGGGGTCTTCCTCGCCGGTCTTCATATCGAGTGGCGGCCAGGGGTAGGATTCAAAAAGAAATTCAGTCCGGTGTACGGGATCGTCACCGGACTTTTTATTGCGCTCGATTTTTACCTGCACCCAACCCTGTTGTAAGGCGCCGTAGGTTTCAACACGCGTGAAGTTCTGCAGCGGCAGTTGATTGTCCGGGTTTAGCAGCGGGTGGTCGATACGATGCACGCCGTTGCCGCCGTGAACCATTAGCACCTGCCCGGGAAAGGCCATGGTTTCCGATAGGATCAGATTGGCCAGCAGCTGCTTTTCAGGGGGGGCTTTGCTATCGGCCTCGGGGGTGTCGAACTTCACCTGATGCGGCATCACCATCACGAGCATGGTGATGTCTTGCTTGCGTGCTTCGCTAAAAGCGTCTTTGATCCATGCCTCAACGGCGCTGATTCGGGTGTCTACAGATTCGGTGGCGGCGATGTTTTTACGATCGACGCTGATGTTGTTGGGCGACGAGAGTGTAATGAAGAGGGCCGGCCCGGATTGCCACCGCATATGCTCCGGATAGTCTGCCTGGCGAATGAGCGGTAGGCTCGGTTGGCCGAGGCTGCGATCGGATTGATAGAAGGTTTTACGGAGCAGATTGAGCCGCTCTTCAGGGGTGAAGTTGCCGTTGGCGTTTTTGCCGCAGAGCAGCCATTCGGCATCGCCGGGTACATAAAAGGTGGGCAGCGGCGCTGCGGCCATTATCGGGTAGGCGGCCAGCAGATTACTGTCTTTACAGTTCTGGTCGGCAGGCTTGAGGCCACCGGTGGAGATGGCCAGTTCGGAACCCTTGGCAGCCATGTCGGCCAGCATGCCTTTGAGATAGCCCTGATGCTCCGGTGTCATGTAGACATCGCCAAAGAGTGCGAAGGTAAGGCTGCTGGCCCAGAGGCTCTGGCTGCAACATAGAACAGCAGCGAGGAGGATTCGCCGAGCGTAGCGGTTGATGGTTGCGGGTAGTCGTTGCGTCATGTGACTAATGCTTTGAGATATTCTTGAGATGATACAGGGCATCAAGCGCCTGTCTGGGTGTCAGACTATCCGGGTCGAGGGCTGCAAGTTCATCAATGAGCGCCTGCTCGATGCCGGTGATCTGCGCTGCGTTGTTGTCTGCAACTTCCGGCACGGTATGGTCTGTATCAAAGAAGTCGGACTGATTGTTGCTGTCTTCGGTGTTCTGGTTATGGTGAACCGATTGCGCTTCGAGCTCGAGCAGTGTCCGGCGCGCATCACGTACCACCGATGCAGGAATGCCGGCGAGCGAAGCAACTTCGATCCCGTAACTCTGGTTAGCCGGGCCGGGCTGCACGCGGTGCAGGAAGACAATACGGTCGTGGTGTTCAACGGCATTCAGATGCACGTTCTCCAGTTGCTTGAACTTTTCGCTGAGGCGGGTGAGCTCAAAGTAATGCGTGGCAAAGAGCGTGAGCGATTTGTTCTGGCGTAGTACCTGTTTGAGTACGGCAGACGCCAGCGCGAGGCCATCAAAAGTTGAGGTACCGCGCCCGATTTCATCCATGAGCACCAGGCTGTTGGCATCGGCCTGGTTAAGAATGGCAGCGGTTTCTGTCATTTCCACCATGAAGGTGGAACGACCGGAAGCCAGATCGTCTGATGCACCGATGCGGGTGAACAGGGCAGTAATGCGTCCGATACGCGCCGCACGCGCCGGTACATAACTACCGATACGTGCCAGCAAAACGATGAGCGCAGTTTGACGCATGAAGGTGGATTTACCGCCCATGTTGGGGCCGGTGATTAAGAGGCACTGACGATCTGGGTGCAGACGGGTGTCGTTTTCGACAAAGGGTTTGCCGTCTTTACGTAGCGCCTGTTCAACAACCGGGTGGCGACCCTCGCTGATATCAATTTCGGGAATCGGGCTAAAGACGGGGCGAGCCCAGCCACGCTCATGAGCAGTCTGGGTGAAGCTGCCCACGAGATCCAGTTCGGCAATGTCGCTGGCCAGGGATTTAATGGCCGTGACATGCGTTTGAAGCTGTTCGAGCAGCGTTTCGTATAACTGCTTTTCCCGGGCGAGGGCGCGATCCTGAGCGGAGAGCGCTTTGTCTTCAAAGGCCTTGAGTTCGGGCGTGATGTAGCGCTCGGCATTCTTCAAGGTCTGCCGACGGCGGTAATGCTCGGGCACTTTAGCCGACTGGGCTTGCGAGACTTCGATGTAGAAACCATGGACCCGGTTGTATTCCACCTTGAGCGTGCTGATACCGGTGGCTTCCCGTTCGCGCGTTTCCAGATCCAGCAGGAAGTCGCCGCAATGGGTCTGGATCTGACGGAGCTCATCAAGGTCAGCATCGTAGCCATCGGCGATAACGCCACCATCACGGATGTTGAGCGCCGGCTCAACATGTAGGGCTGTGGAGAGGAGTTGGCCGACTACGGCAGGTGCGCTGGCTTCAATGATGCTGGTGAGTTGCTGTAGCGCTGCCTGGTTGAGCGAAGCGGCTTCGATCTGGCTAAGCAACGTTGAAAGTGCTGGCCATTGCAGCAGGGTATCGCGCAGAGCGGCAAGCTCGCGGGGGCGAACTGATTGCAAGGCAATTCGACCGGCAATACGTTCGATGTCGCAGAAGTTGCGTAGCAGGGCGCGCAGTGATTCCAGCAGATCGGTGCGATCAAGCAGGATGTCGATTAACTGGTGGCGATTTGCCGGAATCACATCGTCGGCCGATGGGTGGTGCAGGGCATGACGCAGGGCGCGTGCCCCCATGCTCGTCATGGTTTGATCGAGAATGCTGAATAGCGTGGTGGATTCGGCATTGGAGCCAGCGGCCAGGCGGAGCGATTCGGTGAGTTCGAGGTTGCGCCGGGTAATCGCATCCATGCGCAGATATTGATTGGGTCGCTCGACCAGTAGCTGGCTGATGCCCAGCATCTCGGGTTTACGGAGCTGCGTTGCCTGGATGTAATCGAGGAGCGCACTGGCAGCGGCGAGGGCAGGCTGGTCTTCGTTGGTGTCTACCCCGTAGGCGTTGAGCGCGCTAACCTTGAGTGCGGCACAGAGGGTACGGGCGCCGCTTTCGGCATCAAACAGCCAATCGGCCCGGCGCAGCGGTTTCTGATTGGCTTCCTGCCAGGGGTGCGTCTCTGGTACGAGAAGTTCTGTAGGCTCAATGCGCCCGAGCAGGGTGCTCACCTGATCTGCGGGGATTTCACTCAGCGTGATGCGGCCTGCCGCCAGCGAGATCCAGGCGGCACCCCAGCGGGCACCGGCGGGAAATAGCGCCATGAGATGGTTTTCCCGGCGCTCATCCATGAGCGTGGCATCGCTAACGGTGCCCGGTGTGATGATGCGGCTGATGGCACGTTCAACCGGGCCTTTGGATGTGGCCGGATCACCGATCTGCTCGCAGATGGCGACCGACTCACCGGCCTTGATCAAACGGGCAATGTACTGATCGGCGGCGTGGAAAGGCACGCCGGCCATAGGTGTCTGGCCACGCTTGGTGAGGGTGATATCGAGAATGCGTGCTGCCTTTTCGGCATCGCTCTGGAACAGCTCGTAGAAATCGCCGAGGCGATAGAAGAGCAGGGTATCGGGTACGCTTTCCTTAATCGAAAGGTACTGACGCATCATTGGCGTCAAAGTCGGTTCCGGGGTCTCTGCGGTGGCGTTCTTTTTGCTCATATCGGCAAGGACCCCGGTATTGCTGAACTTAGGCGCTGGCCTTTGTCAGATGCTTCTGTACGATCTGTAACAGCGGCGTGTGCACTTTCGGCGTGCCAGCAACGACATCACCGGTTTTGAGATAGTCGCCATCGCCACTCAGATCCGTAACAAAGCCGCCGGCTTCAAGAATCATCAGGGTGCCGGCTGCCATATCCCACGGTGCCAGGCCGAACTCCCAGAAACCATCGAGACGACCCGCTGCCACATAGGCCAGATCAAGCGATGCTGCGCCCGGACGGCGCATGCCTGCCGTTTTTTCAGTGAGTTCACGGAAGGCGCCCATATAGTTATCGACGCGGTCAAAAATACGATACGGGAAACCGGTACCGATGAGTGAATCAGCCAGGCGGTCGCTACGGCTTACGCGGATGCGGCGGTCATTCAGGAATGCACCACTGCCTTTGCTGGCGGTGAAGAGTTCGTTGCGCATCGGATCGTAGATCACGCCGTGGGCCAACTGGCCATTCTGGGTGAGGGCGATTGATACCGCATATTGCGGGAAGCCATGAATAAAGTTGGTGGTGCCGTCGAGTGGGTCAATGATCCACTGGAACTCGGCATCTGCATTAGTGCTGCCCGATTCTTCCGCTAGAATGCCGTGGTTCGGATAGGCATCGAGCAGGATTTCCTTGATAGCATCTTCTGCGGCGCGATCTACCTGGGTGACGTAGTCACTCTGGCCTTTGCGGGCAACCTGAAGGTTCTCGATTTCGAGGGCAGCGCGGTTGATAATCTGACCGGCACGACGTGCGGCCTTAACGGCAACATTAAGAAAGGGATGCATATCAGGGACACAGAGCAAGTGGCAAACGAGGTTCGTTCGCGCGATTGGCGCTATTGTACCTGTTGGCAGCGCGCTGGTCGACCAATGCCACACCTTTTACCTGTACTGAAACACTCATGACTGACGATTTTGCCCAAGCGGATTTACCGACAACGCCCTTTCTGGATTGCCAGCGTATTGTGCTGTGCCGGCCATCGCATCCCGGAAATATCGGCGCGGCAGCGCGTGCCATGAAAACCATGGGGCTCGGTTACAACGCCAGCGGGGCGCAGTTGGTTCTGGTGAACCCCTTGTGCGCTGTGGATGAGGTGGCCATTCGCCGGGCCTCGGGTGCTGCCGATCTGGTTACCGGGTGCCGTGTGGTAGATAGCCTGGCCGAGGCGCTGGCAGGATGCACCGGCGCCTTCGGGATGACAGTCCGTGCGCGTGAGCTGGGGCCGGATCCTTTGGCACCCAAGGCGGCCGTTGCAGCTGCACATACCTACTGGCAGCAGGGCGGCGCACAAGGGGCGCTATCGGCGTTTGTTTTTGGCAATGAAACGAACGGTCTGACCAACGAAGAGCTGCAGCATTGCCGGGCCGAGGTGAGCATTGCGACGAACCCCGAGTATGGCTCGCTCAATCTGGGGGCGGCGGTGCAGATCATGACTTATCTGCTGAAAGAGGTATCTGGCAATACCGCGGCCGTGGATACAGGAGCGACACGTTATGCCTCAGCATTGGCAACGGTCGATGCGGTTGAAGGGTTTTATCGCCATCTGGAACTGGCGCTGATCGAGGCGGGATTCCATGATCCGCAAAAGCCGCGTCGCCTGATGCCGAAGATCCGGCGCATCTTCGAACGGACCCGTCTGGAATCCGATGAAGTGAATATTCTGCGGGGCATTATTTCTGCCCTGAAAACCCCGAACAAGGTTGATTAAAAAAGTCGGAATTAGTACAATGGCAAGGGTCGAAAGCCTGATTTAAAGCCTTTTCAAACCACAAAGACCAGACGCCAAGATCACCATGTTTAATGCCATCCGGGAAGATATCCGCTCCATCTTCGAACGCGACCCTGCCGCGCGATCGACGCTGGAGATTGTGACGTGCTATCCCGGTGTGCATGCCATGATGTTCCATCGCCTGGCGCACCGCTTATGGCAGTGGCATTTTTACTGGCTGGCGCGTTTTGTTTCCCATATTTCACGCTTTCTCACGGGGATTGAAATCCACCCCGGGGCAACGATTGGACGTCGTTTCTTTATTGATCACGGTATGGGCGTGGTGATCGGCGAGACCGCCATTATTGAAGATGATGTGACGCTGTATCACGGGGTAACGCTCGGCGGTACGAGTTGGAATAAAGGCCGTCGACACCCAACCCTGAAGTCGGGTGTGGTCGTAGGCGCCGGAGCCAAGGTGCTGGGCCCGATTACGATCGGTGCTGGTGCCCGTGTGGGTAGTGATGCTGTGGTGGTGAAAGATGTGCCGGAAGGGGCCACTGCGGTCGGCAACCCGGCGCGCATTATCGAAAACGAAAAAGCGCAGGACACGTCGCCGCAGGCCGCCAAGCTGGGCTTTACAGCGTATGCGATTAATCGTGATGCCAGCGACCCGTATGCCAAAGCCTTGCACGCATTGCTGGAACACGCCGCAGAAACTGATCAGCGCCTCGAGCAACTGCTTAAAAAGCTGGAAGCTTCAGGTATGCAGGTGGAAGAGGCGAATTCGGTTGCCGATAAGTTTGATCCGCAATACCTGAGCAAAATAGTTGACTAATTGCGGCCAGTGGCTGTATAGTTGACTTAAATAGTTGGATATAGCGCACGGCGCACCCATTCAGTTAAAACCAGCCCCAACCCCAATCCCAACGGGAGGCATTATGAGATTAACGACCAAAGGCCGCTTTGCAGTCACTGCCATGATTGATCTGGCACTCTTTGTCGGTGACCGTCCGGTCACACTGGCATCGATTAGCGAGCGGCAGAATATTTCCCTGTCTTATCTGGAACAGTTGTTTGCCAAGCTACGCCGTCACAAGATTGTTGAAAGTGTGCGCGGGCCGGGTGGTGGCTATTGTCTTGGCCGTGATGCGGTCGAGATTACGGTGGCAGATGTCATTCTGGCTGTAGATGAGCCGCTGGATGCCACCCAGTGCGGTGGCCTCGAGAATTGCAAATCAGATCATCGTTGCATGACGCACGATCTGTGGTCGACGCTGAATCGCAAGATGCTCGATTACCTGGCATCGGTGACATTGTCTGAACTGGTTGAGAAGCAACGCAAGAAAGTGGCAGCGCAAGCAGCTAAATCGGATTCGAAGACCGTGTCTTTCAGTGTTGCGCAGGCTGCCTGAGTTAGACCATGTCGACGCTTTACTTCGACCATAACGCGACCACGCCGCTGGATCCGTTGGTGCTTGAAGCCATGTTGCCTTACATGGGGGCGAACTTCGCCAATGCGTCGGCAACCTACACGGCTGGCCGTGAGGCACGCCGTGCGGTAGAACAGGCACGCGAGCAGGTGGCTGCAGCGATAGATGCAGATCCATCCGAAGTGATTTTTACTGCCAGCGGTAGCGAGGCCAACAATCTGCTGGTGCGTGGTTATGCGGATGCATGGCTTGCCGATGCGGGTAAGCCAGCGGGTGTTGTCTGTACATCGATTGAACACCCTTGTGTGGCTGAACCCGTGCGCGCTTTAGGGCGTGCCGGTTGGGCTGTTAGTGAACTGGCTGTCAATGAATCGGGTGTCGTTGATATGACAGGCCTGTCGGCACAGCCTGAGCAAACGTGCTTGCTGTCGGTGATGTCTGCGAATAATGAAACCGGCGTACTGCAGCCGGTAGCGCAGCTTGCTGGGCAATTCAAAGCAGATCGCGATCCTGCGTGCTGTTTTCATACCGATGCAGTGCAGGCATTTGGTAAACACCCATTGAGCTTCCGTCAGTTGAATGCGGCGGGGGTCGATGCGTTAACCCTGTCTGCGCATAAGATTGGCGGCCCCAAGGGAGCGGCTGCGCTGGTGCGTGATCGCCAGTTGCCGCTGATGCCATTGGTGTATGGCGGAGGTCAGGAGCAGGGCTTGCGTTCCGGAACGGAGAACGTCGCAGCCATCGTTGGTTTCGGCGTGGCCTGTGAGCGTGCCATGACTCATCTTGAGGCGCGCATCGCTCAGGCCAGAAGCTTGCAACAACATCTGGAATCCTGGCTTAAAAGCCGGGGTGCCGTGGTTTTCTCGGGCGCTGCTGCACGTTTGCCCAATACGACTTTCGCGGCGTTTCCCGGTGTCGATGGCGAAACGCTGGTATCGCTACTGGATCGGCAAGGCATTGCGATTTCGAGTGGCGCAGCCTGTGGGTCGGGTAAAGAGGGCGTGTCTGCGGTACTGCTGGCCATGGGCGTTGATCCATTACTGGCTAAGGGCGCTATTCGTATCAGCCTAGGCATGATGCCTTATGGCACAAGCACCATTGAAGACGTTGATCGTTTACTCGGTCAGCTAGATAAGGTTTTGAGTCAGCTGCAGCGCTTTGCTGCTGTTGCCTGACAGTTTCTTGTGGAGAGAATGATGAAGTTCCCAATCTATCTGGATTATTCGGCAACGACCCCAATCGACCCGCGTGTGGTCGAGGCCATGATGCCGTACCTGACCGAGAAATTCGGTAATCCGGCATCGCGTTCTCACCAGTATGGTTGGGATGCAGAAGCGGCGGTTGAAAATGCCCGTAATGAAGTTGCTGCACTGGTGCATGCCGATCCTAAGGAAATTGTCTGGACCTCGGGCGCTACCGAAGCCAACAATCTGGCCATCAAGGGGGCCGCGAATTTTTATCAGGGTAAGGGTAAGCACCTGATCACGCTGAAAACCGAGCATAAAGCCGTGCTGGATACGATGCGCGAGCTGGAGCGTCAGGGCTTCGAAGTCACTTACCTCGATGTGCTGCCGAATGGTCTGGTCGATATGGCGGCGCTGGAAGCTGCGCTGCGCCCCGATACGATTCTGGTGTCGATCATGGCGGTGAACAATGAAATCGGTGTGGTACAGCCGATCGCAGAGATTGGTGAGCTGCTGCGTAGCAAGGGCATTCTGTTTCATGTGGATGCGGCCCAGGCCACCGGCAAGATCGATATCGATCTGTCGACGCTGAAGGTTGATCTGATGAGCTTTTCGGCGCACAAGACCTATGGCCCTAAAGGCATTGGTGCCCTGTATGTGCGCCGTAAGCCACGTGTGCGCCTGGAAGCCCAGATGCATGGGGGTGGCCATGAGCGCGGTATGCGTTCTGGCACGCTGGCCACATTCATGATTGTCGGCATGGGCGAAGCCTTCCGCCTGGCCCGTCTGGAAATGCATGAAGAAAACAAGCGCATCACCGCGCTGCGTGATCGTTTGCTCAAAGGCTTGTCCGACATGCCCGAGATTTATGTGAATGGTGATCTGGCCCATCGTGTGCCGCATAACCTGAACGTGAGCTTTGCCTATGTGGAAGGCGAGTCGCTGATTATGGCGGTGCGTGATATTGCCGTGTCTTCCGGTTCGGCCTGTACGTCGGCATCGCTGGAACCGTCTTATGTGTTGCGCGCGCTGGGTCTGACCGACGAGCTGGCACATTCATCGATCCGCTTTTCGATTGGCCGTTTCACCACCGAAGAAGAGATCGATTACACGGTGGATCTGCTGCACAAACAAATCGGTCGCCTGCGTGAAATGTCTCCGCTGTGGGAGATGGTTCAGGAAGGTATCGACCTCAATACGGTTCAATGGGCTGCCCACTAAAGCAGCTGATCTTATACAAAGGAGTCTCTCATGGCATATAGCGTTAAGGTCATTGACCACTACGAAAATCCCCGTAACGTAGGTTCTTTCGATAAGGAAGAAGCTGGCGTAGGCACCGGTATGGTGGGTGCACCGGCCTGTGGCGATGTAATGAAGCTGCAGATCAAGGTGAACAAGGAAGGCGTGATTGAAGATGCCAAGTTCAAGACCTATGGTTGTGGTTCGGCGATTGCGTCGAGCTCGCTGGTCACCGAATGGGTGAAGGGTAAGAACCTGGATGAAGCGCTGGAAATCAAGAACACCGCCATTGCCGAAGAGTTGGCACTGCCACCGGTAAAAATTCACTGCTCGATTCTGGCTGAAGACGCCATCAAGGCAGCGGTAGCTGATTACAAGAAGAAACAGGAATCCTGAAAAGGAGATCGCGATGAGCGTGACCATGACTGAACGTGCCGCCACCCACGTGGGTAAGGCACTCACACAACGAGGCAAGGGCATTGGTCTGCGACTTGGTGTGCGTACGGCGGGTTGCTCCGGTATGGCTTACCGTCTGGAGTATGTGGATGACCTGGCCGATGATGACTCGGTGTTCGAATCGCATGGCGTCAAGATTGTGGTTGATCCGAAAAGCCTGGCTTATCTGGATGGCACGGAACTGGATTTCGTACGCGAAGGTCTGAACGAAGGCTTCAAGTTCAACAATCCGAACGTGAAGGATGAGTGCGGTTGCGGCGAGTCGTTCCATGTCTGATGCAAGTGCTGCGCCCGCTGTTGCCATAACGGCAGATTTGCTGGGGGCAGACTTTTTTACGCTGCTGGGCCTGCCCAAACGTTTCGAGCTGGATACGCAGGCACTGGATTCACGTTTTCGTGAACTGCAACGCGAGGTGCATCCGGATCGCTTTGCGGCGGCCGATGATGCCGCCCGACGTGCATCGATGATGCTGGCGACACAGATTAACGCGGCTTATCAGACCTTGCGCTCGCCGCTCAAACGCGCGAGCTACCTCCTGG
>CAZGHR010000037.1:0-12012 GCA_964525545.1 uncultured Dechloromonas sp. | reverse complement strand
GCGACAGTGGCTGGTATGCGCGTGCGTCCACCTATCATCTGGATTATGAGCAGAACGAGGGAAGTGCTTCTAATGCTCTGTTGTATTTCCAGAACGTGCCCTTTGTATATATGCCTTACGCGTTCTTCCCTTTAGACCGCGGACGTCATTCCGGATTTTTGTCTCCGAGCATTGGTAACTCACAGTTAAACGGGGTGCAGGCCAACATTCCTTATTACTTTAATTTGGCCCCTAATTACGATGCGACATTTACGCCAAACATATATGGCCATCGTGGTACGTCATTCAATACCGAGTTCCGATATCTAGGTAACACAGGGCAGAGCCCGGTACCCACCTTTACTGGCAAAGACGCCTTTAATTACATGCCTAACGATGCGCTGACAAATCGCAATCGTTGGAGCTTTTTATCGCAGCATCAACAGCAGTTCAATAACCTGTTGCCCGGCCTTTCGGGCGCGTGGGATCTGCAAGGCGTTTCGGACTCTTACTATTTTACGGATTTGAATAATTCGCTGGCAGCGATGTCTCAGTCCTACCTGCCGCGTACGGGTCGGGTTAATTACGCGGCGCCCACATGGAATGCATCGGTAGTGGCACAGGGCTATCAGACCCTAAACTTTAACCCGAGCGCTTCCGTGGCAACGCCTTATCAGTTGCTGCCGCAGGTCAACTTCGCCATGAATCGTTCCCTGCTCAACGCAGCAGGGTTTAGTAATGTACGGCTCAATGAACATGATGAGTTGGAAGTGCTCTCTAGCAACGGCATGTTCGATCAACCGGCACGCATGGATGCATTGGTTTCAGCGAATAGCTCTTACTTCACGAACCAGACACAATCGTATGTGCAGGGTAATCGTCTCTGGGCCTATCCGCAGTTTGTGACCAGCTGGCAATCACCTGGTATTTACGTGACGCCTAAGGCGGGTGTGCACTACACGCAATACAACACCAATGCTGGCCAGCTAACAACCTCGGGTAGCGGTAGTACAACAGGTATTAATTCGGATAATGCGTCGCGGACCTTGCCTATCCTATCGCTGGATTCCGGGATGGTGTTCGACCGTAAAACGGAGTATTTCGGCCGGACGCTGAACCAGACCCTGGAGCCGCGGCTCTATTACCTGTACGTGCCATATCGAAGCCAGACCAACTTACCATTGTTTGATACCGGTATTGCTGATGTGAGTTATGCGCAGATGTTCAGTGAAAACATTTTCACTGGGTGGGACCGTGTCTCGAATGCGAATCAGGTTACGGCGGCCGTGTCGAGCCGCTACTCGATGGATAAGACGGGTCAGCAGCTCATGGGCTTTAGTGTTGGCCAGCGTATTTTCTTCCAGCCGCAACAGGTGAATCTATATTCGGCGCCAGGGCTGTCAACCAGTAGTTATGGCAGTAATGACTACTTTGCCCAGGCGAATGGCATGGTGGCGCCGTACACCTCGATTAATGGCTTTGCACAGGTCAGCCCTTACGCGCAATCGAGCTCTACTAGTAACAGCACCAAGGTAAATCGTATCAATCGTGCAAGTATTGGCGGTCGATTCCAGCCAAGCCGTGAAAACGTATTGAATTACGCCTACCGCTACCAGAATCAGGATTACATACCAGGCGCACCTACGTCAGGGCCGGCCGCCGCTGCCGTCATGCAGAACGATGTCAGCGCAGCCTGGAAAATCTGGGGGCCGCTGCGTGCAGTGGGGCGTTATACCTATTCTGCTGTCCAGTCATCACAGATCGAAAGCCTGGCAGGCATTGAGTACAACGCCTCATGCTGGACGGCGCGGGCGGTCTATCACCGCGCTATGACCTATAGTTCAACGCAGACACCATTCCTCAATACCAGTTTCTTTATACAGCTGGAGCTCAAAGGCATGGGTAGCATCGGCTCGAGCCCATTGGACGTGTTGCGTCGTAACGTACCGAACTACACCCGTACCTCGGATGCGGCATTCATGCCGCCGCTGACAGACCCCTACTATTGATCGATCGCAGACCATGAAGATGCCCAATCGTTTCAAAATCAGTATTGCTGCACTTTTCTTAGCCGCGCTCATGGTCGGGGTGAGTCAGGCTGCACCTGCTAATCCCGCGCCTGCTCAAAGAGTATCGCAACCACAAACGCTTGATCGCATTGTGGCCGTAGTGAATGATGGCGTGATTACACAGAACCAGCTCAATGCACGGGTGCGTTCGGCAACCATGCAGTTACATCGCCAGAAAGTACAACTACCCCCACCGGAGATTGTGCGTCAGCAGGTGCTCGATCAGATGATTACCGAACGGGCGCAGGTTCAAACCGCCAAAGAGGCCGGAATTCAGGTGGATGATTCAGATCTGGAACAGGCCTTGGTGCGCGTTGCCGCCAATCAGAAAATGACGCCACAACAGATGCGTCAGACGGTAGAGAAAGATGGCATTGCCTGGCCCGATTTCCGGGAAGAGATTCGAAGCCAGATGATGATCGCCCGCGTGCGCGAACGGGAAGTTGATGCGCGCGTCAACGTCTCGCCGGGAGAAGTGGATAACTTCCTCGCGAACCAGTCAGCTACAGGCGGTAGTGAAGAGGTGCATTTGGCACATATCATTATTCGTATTCCTGAAGGCGCTTCCCCAGAAACGCTCAATAAATTACGGTTGAAAGCAGTATCGATTGATGAGCAGGCCAAGGCAGGCAAGGATTTTGCTCAGCTCGCGGCAACTTATTCAGAATCTAACGATGCGATGCAGGGCGGTGACCTGGGTTATCGTCCCTTAGATAGTTTGCCGCAGGTGATGAGTTCGGCGATTGCTAATCTCAAACCGGGTCAAGTGAGTGATGTGGTGCGGAGCCCGAGTGGTTTCCACATCGTTAAGCTAATCGGCCGTAAAGGTGGCGCGGCTTTGCCGCAGATTCAGCAGACGCATGCGCGCCATATCTTGATTAAAGTCACTGAAGTGACCTCTGAACCCGAGGCGCGCCAGAAAATTAATCAGGTTCATAGCCGTCTAAAAAATGGCGAAGACTTTGCAGCGCTCGCCAAGTTATATTCTCAGGATGGATCTGCCCAGAAGGGGGGCGATCTGGGTTGGCTCTATCCCGGCGATACGGTGCCTGCTTTTGATCAGGCCATGAATGCGCTCAAAATCGGCGAAATCAGTAACCCGGTTCAATCCCAGTTTGGTTTCCACATTATTCAGGTGCTTGAGCGTCGTACAACGGATGTGTCTCAAGAGCGCCAACGCCAGCGTGCCACCATGGCATTGCGCCAGCGGAAACTCGAAGAGGCTAATCAGGAATGGATTCGTCAGGTGCGAGACCGCGCCTATGTCGAGATTCGTATGGATGATCAATGACACCGGTACGCCTTGCCATTACATCGGGTGAGCCCGCAGGGATAGGCCCTGATTTGTGTTTACGGCTGGCTGAGCGTGCGTGGGCGGATGAATTGGTGGTGCTTTGCGATCAGCAATTGCTCGTAACACGTGCTACCGAAATAGGCAGTGACGTGCGCTTTCGCACGTATGATCCTAATCAACCTGTACACCCATCGCAGATCGGTGAAATTACCGTATGCGATATTAAATGCCTTGAATCGGTGGTTACGGGGCAGCTCAATGCAGCGAATAGTGCGTACGTTATTGCGCTGTTAGATCGTGCCGTCGCAGGGTGTCGGTCGGATGAGTTTGCCGCCATGGTCACCGCACCTTTACACAAAGGCGTGATTAATGAAGCCGGGCGCCCATTCACTGGCCATACCGAATATCTGGCAGAACAAACAGACACACCACTGGTGGTAATGATGCTGGCGGGAGATACGCCGCACGGGCCGCTGCGGGTCGCCCTGGCCACAACCCATTTGCCGTTGGCAGAGGTGCCCGTAGCCATAACGCCAGAAACCTTAAGTGCCGTACTGCGCATTCTGGATCATGACTTGCGTACCAAATTCGGGTTGGTAATGCCACGTATACTCGTCGCCGGATTGAATCCCCATGCGGGTGAAGGTGGTCACATGGGGCGTGAAGAAATCGACACCATTATTCCTGTCCTTGAGCAATTACGTGCAGAGGGTATGCATCTGATTGGCCCTTTGCCTGCTGATACCTTGTTTACGCCACGCGTTTTGCCGCAGGGTGATGCGGTGCTTGCCATGTACCACGATCAAGGTTTGGCGCCCCTCAAGTACGCCACTTTTGGTCAGGGAATTAACATTACGTTGGGTTTGCCTATTATCCGTACATCGGTTGATCACGGTACAGCGTTAGACCTGGCTGGTCGTCGCGTTGATGGTGACGCAACCGTGGCTGATCCGGGCAGTCTGTATGCGGCAGTAACGCTGGCTGCGCAATTGTCTCGAAAGCAGGCGCAATGAATCGACCTCTGAGCAAACTGGCACAGGAAACAGGCCACAAAGCACGTAAGCGTTTTGGGCAGAACTTTCTGATCGACCAGGGCATCATCCATGGCATTGTCGACGCGGTGAATCCCCGGCCCGGCGAGCAGGTTGTGGAAATTGGCCCCGGGCTTGGGGCATTGACTCAACCCCTGCTCGAACGCGCTGGCCATCTGCACGTCGTTGAGCTGGATCGGGATCTGATCGCCCGACTGGAGAAAAAATATACGCGTGAGCAGATGACCATTCACGCGGGAGATGCCCTGGTATTTGATTTTTCAACGCTCGGTCCCGAGCTCAGAGTCGTAGGCAATCTGCCCTACAACATTTCGACGCCGATTCTGTTTCATCTACTCGACAAAGTTGAAGCCATTCGAGATATCCACGTCATGTTGCAAAAGGAAGTGGTCGATCGTATGGTGGCGCCGCCAGGCCATTCGGATCGTAGCCGCCTCTCGGTGATGTTGCAGCGCTATTGCTATCTGGAGCCGTTGCTCGATGTGCCGCCAGAGTCATTCGACCCTGCGCCCAAAGTCAATTCAGCGGTCGTTCGCATGATCCCGCGCCCTATAGCGGAGCGGTTACCGGTAGACGAAACCGCATTACGCAATGTGGTGAATGCAGCATTTTCCCAACGCCGGAAAATGGTTAGAAATACACTCAAACCCTTGCTAACGAGTGAACTGATAGAGGCGGCGGGTGTTAACCCTACGGAACGCGCAGAACAGCTCAGCGAGGCAGACTTTGTCGCGCTGGCGAAGCAGCTGGCCTGATTAAAGCGTAAAGGTCGCGATCACCGGCGTGTGGTCTGAAGGCCGCTCAAGGACGCGCGGTGATTTATCAATCACGCATTCTGTGCAACGATCAGCAAGCGGTGAGCTGGCAAGTATATGGTCAATACGCAAACCGAAATTGCGGCGGAAAGCATTCATACGATAGTCCCACCAGGAAAAGCTTTTTTCCGCCTGTTCGAATTTGCGAAATACGTCGGTTAAGCCCAGGGCTTCAAGCGCAGCAAAGGCTTCGCGCTCTGGAGGCGATACATGAATGGCTTCTTTCCAGTCCGGGTGTGCGTCTGCATCGGTCGGTGCAATGTTGTAATCGCCAATCACACACAGGGATGAATGCGTATGGAGTTCGCTCTGTAGCCACGCAGTTAAGTGCTTGAGCCAATCGAGTTTATAGGCAAACTTTTCACTGCCCGGCGCCTGGCCATTCGGAAAGTAACCGTTCACAACGCGCACGCCATTGATGGTGGCGGCAATAATGCGCTGTTGGGGGTCGTTATAACCGGGAATACCCCGTTGCACATCGCTGGCAGGCGCTCGAGATAGGAGGGCAACACCATTGTAAGTTTTCTGGCCCGCAAACACGGCTTGGTAACCAGCTGCCTGAATGGCCTCCAACGGAAATTTTGCATCCTCACACTTCAGTTCCTGGAGACCGACAACATCCGGTTTGGCAGCGCTTAGCCAATCCAGAAGGTGCGGCAGACGGACATTCAGCGAGTTGACGTTCCAGGTGGCGATTTTCATAGTGGTTAGCATGGGCAGTTAGTGGCGCGCGTCAGATTCTGGGGCGGTAAAAACCCAATCGGCCTGCAAATTCGTTTGTGAAAGCGCCATATGTAATCGGGCACGCCAGCGCATCGCACCCGAAACACAAACGGGGATGCTCCCGGTACCGACCCATTGACCGTTGGGCTGCTGCTCGAGGCGAACTCGAATAAGTCCCATATCCATGCTGTCGCCCGTCAAATCGACCCATACTGCTTCAGGTTTATTGGTCGCCAGTACTCGTTCTGGTGGGGTTAGCGTGAATGAAAGCGGGGCGCTTACAGGAATTGGATGTGGCGTAATGCTGAATGTCCAGGGTACTTCTGATGCCACAGGCGTGATGATCGGCAACGGGCAAGCACTATGATTCAGATTGCAAGGTGGGGGTGTAATTTGGGTCGAAAGTGGTGCATCAGTGACGAGGCCCACTAATTGCGTCTTAAAGTGTTGTGACAGCACAAGAGAGAGGCCGAGCAGAATCATTGCGGCCATTGGCCACCAGCGACGTTTGTTTTTCCAGATGCCAGACATACTTAAGTTACATCCTTCGTTGTTTCATGGGGGTGCGGGCGGTGCTGATTTCTAAGTAGCACAATGAGCGCACCCTCACCGCCATCAACTGGTTTTGCCTGACAGTAAGCCAGCACCTCATGGCGTTGCACCAGCCAGTTACGTGTGAGTGTTCGTAAAACAGCCACTTGTCCCGGTGATCTCAAGCCTCGCCCTGTGACAACACGTACGCACCGCTGCCCCTGAAGTAAACACCGATTCAGAAACTTGGAGAGGGCTTCGCGGGCAGCATCACGCGTATGGCCATGAAGATCAATTTCGTTCTGAATGACCCAGCGTCCGCGGCGGAGATCGCGCAAAACCTGCATCGATACCCCTCGGTGCAGATAGGTAGGCTCATCGCCCCCTTCTAGTCGGTCGGCCAACTGAATCGGCGCATGAATGAGCTCATGCAACACAGCTTGGTCATCCAGATGACGCTGTCGCGCCACAGGCCGAGGCGGTTTCGGCGTTAGATCCGCTCGAGGGCTTGCCTTGAGCGGATCCGCATCAGACACATGGGCAAGAAACAGGGCTTGTTCTTCCTCGGTCAATTTTGCCGGCATGTGGATGTACCGGTCTACAACCCGAAGTCTTAAGCGGTTGGCGCCCAGGCGCGCAACGCCACATCTAGGCCTTGTGCCAGACTATCGAGGAAGCGTTCTGCATCCAGCGCAGCCATGCAACCAGTACCGGCCGAGGTAATTGCCTGACGGTAATTGTGATCCTGTACATCACCCGCAGCGAAGACACCCGGTACGCTCGTTGCCGTGGCAAAACCGTTATTGCCCATGCGGGTGATGAGGTAACCGTTTTCCATCTCAACCTGGCCGGCGAACATATCGGTATTGGGCTTGTGGCCAATCGCGATAAAGACGCCGCGCAGTTCTTTATCTTTGGTGCTGCCGTCAGCAGCCTTGATGCGTACGCCGGTCACGCCAGTGTTGTCACCCAGCACTTCATCCAGGGTCGAATTCAGTTCCAGCGCGATCTTGCCTTCTTCAACACGCTTGTAGAGTTTGTCGACCATGATCTTTTCGGCGCGGAATTTGTCGCGACGGTGAATCAGCGTCACTTTGCTGGCAATATTGGCCAGATACAGCGCTTCTTCCACGGCGGTATTGCCGCCGCCAACAACCGCAACTTCTTGATTGCGATAGAAAAATCCATCGCAGGTGGCACAGGCAGAAACGCCGCGGCCGGCAAATTTTTCTTCCGAAGGCAGGCCCAGATACTGTGCCGAAGCCCCGGTGGCAATAATCAGGGCATCACAGGTGTACGTGCCGGCATCACCCACCAGTTCGAAAGGGCGTTGACCGAGGCGAACTGTGTGAATGTGATCAAACACCATTTCAGTCTCGAATCGTGCTGCGTGCTGCTCGAAACGCGCCATCAGCTCTGGGCCCATCACCCCATTCACATCGGCCGGCCAGTTATCGACTTCGGTCGTTGTCATCAGCTGGCCGCCTTGTGCCAGACCCGTAATAAGGACCGGTTTGAGGTTTGCGCGGGCCGCATAAATGGCCGAAGTGTAGCCGGCAGGCCCGGAACCGAGAATCAGCAGGGGGATATGGCGGGCGGTGGCAGACATAAAAGCTCCTGGAAGTGGTGCACCCCTCTTGAGGGATGGCCGAAAAATCGTTAACTACAGGGATTATAATCGTTCCTTACGTCATCATCAGCCTGATATAGGGCTTTCCATTTATTCATGACTCGACTTTTCAGCCGATCCGTTACCCAGCGCATTGATGGCCCTTTGACGCTCCCGCAACGTATTAGAGCGTTGATGCAGGAAGCACGCTGGGCTGTTCTGGGGTTTGTAGCGCTTGTCGCCGTGCTTGCCCTTTGGGGGTTCAACCCGGCAGACCCGGCCTGGTCACATTCTGGCCCAGTGGGACGAGTCACTAATCCTATGGGCCGTTTTGGTGCCTGGATGGCCGACTTGTTGTTTTATCTGTTTGGTGGAGCAGCCTGGCTTTGGGCACTGTTACCTCTGGTGCTTATTCTGATCAGTTGGTCAGAGCGTAAACGGGCACTGCGCGAAGCGGTTGAACCTGAAGTGCGCCCACTCTGGCTGACGATGGGTGGTTTTTTAGCGCTGCTGGTTTGTATGTCGACATTTGCCGCCCTACGTTTTCATACGAGTGGTGCAACAATGCCAATGGGGCCGGGCGGCGTGGTGGGCGAAGGCCTTGCTACTGTTGTTGGCCAAGCGTTCGGGTTTACCGGCGCTACCTTGATTATGGCCTGCCTGCTGTTGTTGAGTTGGCGTGTATTTAGTGGCCTTCCCTGGATGGTGCTTTTTGAGCGAACCGGTGCATTGATGGAAGGCGCAGTTGGCGGCGGTGGTCGCGCAGTCGAGAGTTGGCAAGATCGTCGTATTGGCAAGGAAGTGGCGCAACAGCGCGAGGCCACCGTTGAGTTAAAACGTGCAGAGCCTACGGAGCCGGTGTTTATTGAACCGGCAGCGCCTGTAGAAGTGCCCGTATCCCGTAAAGCCGTGCAGCGCAAAGAGCGCGAGAAACAGGTGCCGCTGTTCCCGGAAGCAGTTGTCGGCGGCACTTTGCCACCGCTGAGCTTGCTGGATCCGGCACAACCACCGACCGACATGCCTACCGATGAGACGTTGCAGTTCACCTCACGGTTGATAGAAACCCGTCTGGGTGATTTTGGCGTCGAGGTGAAAGTGATTGCTGCCTACCCGGGTCCCGTCGTAACGCGTTACGAAATCGAACCGGCCGTTGGCGTTAAAGGTGCGCAAATCGTAAACCTGGCTCGAGATCTGGCACGTGCACTGGCATTGGTGTCCGTGCGCGTGGTTGAAACCGTGCCCGGTAAATCCTGCATGGCGTTGGAACTGCCGAACCCTAAACGACAAACCGTACGGTTGTCGGAAATCCTTTCTTCCCGCCCGTATCACAACATGGGTTCGCCACTCACAGTGGCATTGGGCAAAGACATTGGTGGCATCCCTATCGTTGCCGATCTGGCCAAAATGCCGCACTTGCTGGTCGCAGGTACCACAGGCTCTGGCAAATCAGTGGGCGTGAACGCCATGATTCTGTCGATGCTCTATAAGGCTGAACCAGAATCCGTGCGATTGATCTTGGTTGACCCCAAGATGCTGGAGTTGTCGATTTATGAAGGCATCCCGCACCTGCTAGCACCGGTAGTCACCGATATGCGTCAGGCCGCCAACGCGCTCACCTGGTGCGTGGCGGAAATGGAACGCCGCTATAAGATCATGTCTAAACTGGGCGTGCGTAATCTGGCGAGTGCCAACGAACACATCAAAGCAGCGGCTGAGAAGGGCGAACCGATCCCTAATCCACTGACGCTCACGCCAGAAGCGCCAGAGCCGCTACGTAGCATGCCGCATATTGTTGTGGTGATCGACGAATTGGCTGACCTGATGATGGTGGCCGGCAAGAAAGTGGAAGAGCTGATTGCCCGACTGGCGCAGAAGGCACGCGCATCCGGCATACATTTGATTTTGGCAACCCAGCGACCCAGTGTGGATGTGATTACCGGTCTCATCAAAGCCAACATTCCGACACGCATTGCTTTCCAGGTATCCAGCAAGATTGACTCGCGCACCATTCTTGATCAGATGGGCGCTGAAGCGCTGCTTGGCCAGGGTGACATGCTCTATCTGCCGCCGGGTACCGGATACCCGCAGCGGGTGCATGGCGCTTTTGTGGCGGATGAAGAAGTGCATCGCGTCGTCGATTACCTCAAGTCGATGGGCGCCCCGGAATACGAAGAAGGCATTCTCACGGGTGCCACCGAAGGCGATGGTGAAGGCGGCGAGGGCGGCGATAATGACGCCGAAGCAGATCCGCTCTATGATCAGGCCGTTGAGATCGTGCTCAAGAATCGTCGTGCCTCCATTTCGCTGGTGCAGCGTCATCTGCGCATTGGTTATAACCGTTCGGCCCGTCTGATTGAAGCCATGGAAAAAGCGGGCCTGGTCTCCAGCATGGACGGCCGTGGTGGCCGCGAAGTGCTGGCACCTAACCGTGCTGGTGACGAGTAACCGCATGCATTTTAAAAAGATCTCGCTCGTATTGCTGGCAACGTGCTGCCTGGCTTCGGGTTCGGCCTGGGCAGACAGCATTGCTGACCTCAAAACCTGGTTGCAGGGTACCCGTACACTCAAAGCCGACTTTGCTCAAACATCGGCGGGCGGCATTGGCGGTGGCAAAAGTCAGGGCACGATGGCCATTAGCCGTCCTGGAAAATTCCGCTGGTCGATCAATAAACCCTACTCGCAGCTTATGGTGGGGGATGGTAGCCGTATCTGGCTCTACGACCCGGAACTCAAGCAGGTGATTGTTCGTAAATCCGAAAAAGCCCTCGGTGGTACACCAGCCGCATTACTAGCGGGCGATAACGATGCCGAACAGCGCTTTACGTTTAAGGCCGATGGCGAACATGCCGGTGCCGAATGGGTGATCGCAGAACCCAAACAGAATGACACGGGATTTGTGCGTATCCGTATCGGCTTAGCCGGAAATGAACTCAAAGGCATGGTGCTGGAAGATAGTTTCGGTCAGGTCACCACATTAGCGTTTACCAACGTGGTTCGTAATGGTGATGCTCCGGCCACCTTGTTCCGTTTTGCGCCGCCTGCTGGCGCCGATGTGTTGAAACAGTAGGCACTATGGATCTATTCGCCGACGCTGCGTCTAACGTAACGCCATCGGCGTATGCGCCGCTGCCGGAAAAATTGAGACCTCAAACGCTAGAAAGCGTGGTCGGGCAAACGCACCTGCTTGGGCCGGGTAAACCACTGCGTCTGGTACTGGAAAGCGGCAATCCGCATTCCATGATCTTCTGGGGTCCCCCGGGCACGGGTAAAACTACCTTAGCCCGCTTGGTGGCCCGTCATTGCGACGCCGAGTTTCTCGCGCTGTCTGCTGTGCTGGCGGGTGTTAAAGAAATCCGTGAAGCTATCGCCTTTGCAGAAAAAGCCCGACAGACGGGTCGACGAACCATTCTCTTTGTGGATGAAGTCCACCGGTTCAATAAATCACAGCAGGATGCATTCTTGCCGCATGTGGAATCAGGGCTCGTGACTTTTATCGGGGCCACCACTGAAAACCCGTCGTTTGAGGTCAATGCCGCCTTGCTCTCGCGGGCCGCAGTGTATGTGCTCAAGTCACTCACTGCCGACGAACTCACTGAACTCTTTAACCGGGCGCTCGCTACATTGCCGGAAGCTAGAATCAGCGATGAGGCACGTACCCGTTTGATTGGTGTCGCGGATGGCGATGCCCGTAAATTGCTTAACCTGATCGAGCAGACACTGGCAGCGGCCAAGGCTAGTGGCATTGCAGAAATCAACGCCGAGTTTGTTGCCAACACCCTAGCGCAGAACCTGCGCCGTTTTGATAAAGGCGGGGATGCCTTTTACGACCAGATTTCCGCCTTGCATAAATCCGTACGGGGCTCCAATCCGGATGCCGCCCTCTATTGGTTTGTACGCATGCTCGATGGCGGGGCCGACCCGCGCTATCTGGCGCGACGTC
>CAZGHR010000036.1:0-12940 GCA_964525545.1 uncultured Dechloromonas sp. | reverse complement strand
CGCTGGAAAGCATTTTTGACGGCAACGTGTATCGCCCGATACTGGATCGTATTAACGCGATTCATAAGGAAGTGCTGCGCGGCCGTGTGTTCGTGGCGCTGCACATGCACGCCGGCGACGGTAACGTACACACCAACCTGCCAGTGAATTCGGATAACTACCAGATGCTGCAGACTGCCAACGCAGCGGTGGATCGCATCATGATTCTGGCGCGTTCGCTAGATGGTGTGATCTCGGGCGAGCACGGCATCGGCATTACCAAGATCGACTATCTGCAAGATGATGAGATGGCCGCATTCTGGGCCTACAAAGAAAAGGTAGATCCGGAAGGCCACTTCAACCGCGGCAAGCTGATGCGCGGTGGCAATCTGGATATGGCGTACACGCCAAGCTACAACCTGATCGGTAGCGAATCGATTGTGATGGAACAGTCGGGTATCGGCGAAATCTCGGCGATGGTGAAAGACTGTCTGCGTTGCGGCAAGTGTAAGCCGGTGTGTTCGACACATGTACCGCGCGCCAATCTGCTGTATTCGCCACGCAACAAGATTCTGGGCACCTCGCTGCTGATTGAGGCCTTCCTTTACGAAGAGCAAACCCGTCGAGGTGTATCGCTGGCGCACTGGGCCGAGTTCGATGATGTGGCCGCACACTGTACGGTGTGTCACCGTTGCGAAAAACCTTGCCCGGTTGATATCGATTTCGGTGATGTCACCATCGCCATGCGTAACCTGCTGCGCAAGCAGGGTAAGCAGAAGTTCAATCCGGGTACGGCGGCGGCCATGGCCTTCCTGACCATCAAGGACCCGATGTTTATCAAGGGCATCCGCGAGGTGATGATCCGCTTCGGCTATGCGGCGCAAAACAAGCTCTACAAGCTCGGCAAGTCGCTGCATCTGATCCAGGATCAGGTGGCCCATCCGCCCGCCACGGTTCACAAGCCGCCGGTGCGTACGCAGATCATCAACTTCATCAACAAGCCAATGCCGGGCAATCTGCCCAAGCGCTCGGCGCGTGCATTGCTGGACATTGAAGATGACAAGGTCATCCCGGTAATCCGTAATCCGAAGCTCAGTGCCGAAGAATCGGAAGCGGTGTTCTACTTCCCGGGCTGTGGTTCAGAGCGTCTGTTCTCACAAGTGGGCCTGGCAACTCAAGCCATGCTCTACGAAGTGGGTGCAACCACCGTGCTGCCACCGGGCTACCTGTGCTGCGGCTACCCGCAAACGTCAGGCGGCCAAGAGGATAAAGGTCAGCGCATTACCACCGACAACCGCGTGCTGTTCCATCGCGTGGCAAATACGCTGAACTACCTCGACATCAAGACGGTGATCGTCTCCTGCGGCACCTGTATGGATCAGCTTCAGAAGTACCAGTTCGAACGCATCTTCCCGGGCTGCCGCCTGCTGGATATTCACGAATATCTGATGGAGAAGGGCGTGAAGCTAGAGGGTGTTGAGGGCACACGCTACATGTACCACGACCCATGCCATAGCCCGATGAAGACCTATGCACCCCTCAAGGTGACAAGCGAGCTGATGGGTACGGCCGTGCCGCTCAATGACCGTTGCTGCGGCGAGTCGGGTACGCTGGCCGTAACGCGCCCGGACATTTCGACGCAAGTACGCTTCCGCAAACAGGAAGAAATGGAGCAGGGCGCCAATGCGTTACGCGCTGATGGCTTTACGGGTCAGGTTAAAGTGCTGACCTCCTGTCCATCCTGCCTGCAAGGCCTGTCGCGTTTCCGTGATGATGCCGACACCGATGCCGACTACATCGTTGTAGAACTCGCCAAGAGCCTTCTGGGTGAGAACTGGATGGCAGACTATGTGAAGACAGCCAACAACGGCAGTATCGAGCGCGTGTTGCTATAAAACACCAAGGAGCCAATCTTGATCGTTCGCCCACATCAACATTGGTTCCTTTCTTTATTTAGCTGACGGGGATCGATACCACGACCGGACCTAGAACATTTGCCGCCCTAATTCAAAATGCCTGATCAGAATTACTGCCTGAGCTAATTAACAACACGTCGGAGCATGCGGCCGAAATACACGATCGAATAGGGCTTTTATGTTTCTGCTTAAAATTCGATCCATGCCTATCAACCAGCGTTATCGCTGCACAATTCTCGCGATTGTCGGCACACTCCTGACAACGACAAGCTTTGCCGCATCTACCCGGGATGGCGATGGCAGGTTCTTGAATCGCTATGCAGATCTCTCGAAAAGCGAACACTTTGTGCGCTGGCAGTGGGATCGAATAACCCAGGGGTTGCCCAAACCACCGAACAAAGCCACACCGCAAATGGCGGTTAACCTCGGCCGTCTGAACAACCCTCAAGGTGATGCGCAGGTAACCTGGATCGGGCACTCCAGTCTGCTGTACCAGAGCGATGGCAAAAACTTTCTTTTCGATCCGGTTTATGCCGAGTATGCCTCTCCTGTGCCGCCACTCGGCCCCAAGCGCGCACAAGATCCCGGCATTCCCTTTGCCGATTTGCCGCACATCGATGCGGTGCTTATTTCCCACAATCATTACGACCACCTTGATCTAGACACTGTGCGCCGCCTCGCACAACAAACCGGCGGTTCACCGATCTTTTTTGTGCCGCTGGGTGTTGACCACTGGTTTGCCGAGAACGTACCGGGCACCCGTGTCAGCGGCAGCAACCCCAATGTGGTTGCCATGGATTGGGATCAATCGCAGCAATTCGACGGCAAGAGCCTCCCCTTCACCATTAGGTTTCTGGCGGTACAGCACTGGTCGGCCCGCTCTCCCTTTGATCGGAATAAAACCCTTTGGGGTAGCTGGGTCCTGGAACAACCACACTTCCGCTTCTGGTTTGCCGGCGACCTGGCCTACTCGCAAGACATCGATGACATCGGCAAAGCGCACGGCGGCTTTGATCTGGCAGCCATACCCATCGGTGTTTACGATCCGCGCTGGTTTATGAAACGCGCGCACATCGACCCACATGAAGCGATTGAAACCTTCAAAACCGTTAAAGCCAAGCGCGCCATCGGGATTCACTGGGGTACGTTTGACGGACTCAGTGATGAATCACTAGATCAACCGCCTGTGGCTTTAGACCTGGCCAGAAAAGACGCCAACATTTCGCCGGATACGTTTATGCTTTTCAGTATCGGGGAAACCCGTTCATTCAGCAGCAGCAAGCACTAACATTCTCATCGTAGACACTTCATGCACAAAACCGCCGCCCTTCTTTTTGCTCTCTGCTTAACGACTAGTAGTATTGTCTGTGCAGCAGACTTCGAGCAAACCCTGGAACTGCAGGGGATTAGCTTTAAAGTGCACGCGACCAACAAAGGATCGATTAATACATTGACGATTAAGCCCAAGGGTCTTAAACGCGACAACAAACCAATCACCCGGGAAATTAATGGCACAGTCGTTGAGGCTGAAGTAGCCGACTTGGATGCCGATGGCTCACCGGAAATTCTGGTCTATACGACATCTGCGGGTTCGGGCAGTTACGGCGGCTTTATCGGCTATGCGGCAAATCATAAGAAATCGCTCTCGATGATTTTTATGCCGGACATCATGGACGACAAAGAGGCCAGTGCAGGCTATATGGGCCATGATGAATTCTCGGTGGTTGAGACCCGTCTTGCCCGACGATTCCCGATTTATCGCCCGGGTGACACCAACAGTAATCCGACCGGTGGATTGCGTCAGTTGTATTACGTACTGACCCCAGGTGAAGCCGGCTGGGTTTTGAAACTAGATGAAATCGTTAATTTTGCCCCGGAAGACCTTGCTGAAAATTAGGCATCGGGTATACCTAAGCCTAGGGGGCGTTAAAAAAACGCCTCATTTCGACGTTAGCGATGCCGCGCCTTTGCAACCCATTGATTTATAACGATTTATACACATGACACCCATGACCAAAAACGCCTGTCCGCTGTGCAAGACCGATGGTGAAGAGATTCTCTTCCAAAATGATCTCTACCGGATTATTGCCGTGAACGATACCGCATGGCCGGGATTTTGCCGGGTGATTCTGAACCGTCATGCGGCAGAAATGACCGATCTTCCGATTGAAGACCGGTCGACGCTAATGAAAGCGGTGTATGTGGTCGAGTCTGCTTTGCGGGATTTGATGCAACCGACCAAGATCAATCTGGCCAGTTTGGGTAATGTCGTACCGCACGTGCACTGGCATGTTATTCCGCGCTGGGCTGACGATACCCACTTCCCCGATCCTATATGGGCACCGGCCAAACGCCCTGCTTCAACCGTACGCGCCGAGCCGGATCACGCAGCACTCGCCCGGATTTTGAGCGACTGTCTGGCCTGATTGTTAATGGGTGCTGCGATGTTTCACGTGAAACACGCAGTTAATGGGCCTTGCTCACACCCGGCAACTGGCAGGCTAGAATAGCCTGGCGAACCGCATCAATGGCTTTAGGGCGCGGAAAAGTTGCGCGCCAGGCCAGACCAACCGTACGGCCGGCGGTGTCTGCAGCGGGATTGGCCGCCCGCTTTTTACCGGATTCGGCAAAGCTCAGCACTTTAACCATGGGCTCTTTGGCGATCAGCGGATCGGCTGCCGAGCTGGGCATAACGGCGATGCCCGCCCCGCTGGCCACCATGTGTCGAATGGTTTCCAGCGAGCTCCCTTCCATGGAGCCGACCAATCCCTCTGCGCGCTGCAATCGTGGGCAGGCCTCCAGCACCTGATCCCGAAAGCAATTACCGCTGCCCAACAGCAACAGGTTCTGCCCATTCAGTTCGTCGTTATTGATAGACGACCGCCCTGCCCATTCATGCCCGGCCGGCACAACCACACGGAACGGCTCTTCATAGACACGCTGTGTCACTATGCCGGGCATCTCTACGGGCAAGGCCAGGATCAAGACATCTAACTCGCCTTCCTTAAGCATCGGGATGAGGTTTGCCGTGAAGTCTTCGCGAAGAAACAGCGGCATATCGGGCGCGAGTTTATGCAACACAGGAATCAACGCCGGCAATAGATAAGGTGCAATGGTGTAGATCACCCCCACACGCAGCGCCCCCTTGAGGGGATCCCGATTCTGGGTCGCGATTTCTTCCAATCGGAGCGCTTCGTCTAGAACCCGCTTTATCTGGGACACCACCTGCTCACCGAGTGGCGTGGTTTTTATTTCGGACGCACCTCGTTCAAATAGAGGCGCCCCGATCTGTTGCTCAACCTTTTTGATCGCGACCGACAAGGTGGGCTGGCTCACGTGACACAAATCCGCCGCTTTACCAAAGTGCCGCGTTTTATCCAGCGCCGTAATGTAGCGCATTTCAGTGAGTGTCATTGAAGCCATGTCGTTACCTCAATCGGGAAGGCTCAGAGGGTGTTTCACGTGAAACATTATCACCCCAATACAACCAATAAACCGATTCGGATGTCGGGATGTTTCACGTGGAACATCGTCCGGTGACTATCTTGGCGTCCAACCCGCCTTGCGCATCTGCTCGGCACTCAACCATTGCCACTCACCCGGCGCCAGGTCGTTGGGCAGAACCAGTTCGCCAATGGCAGTTCTTTGGAGTGCATTGACGTGATTACCCGCTGCGGCAATCATGCGGCGCACCTGGTGATACTTACCCTGAGTAATGGTCATTTCCAGCGTGGCCGGATCAATCAGACGACAGGCATCAGCGGCGATAGTTTCTTCTTCGTCCTTGAGCAGCACCCCGGCCAGAAGTTTGTCACACAGGGACTGATCGGCCGGCTCGGCCAAGGTAGCGCGATAGATTTTGGGGACGGCATGCTTGGGGGATGTGAGCACGTGGATGCACTGGCCGTCATCGGTGAGCAGCAATAAGCCCGTGGTTTCTACATCGAGCCGACCCACGGGTTGCACATCACGGGCGCGCAACGGGTCGGCCAGCAAAGCCAGCACACTCGGGTGATGTTTGGGCGCACGGGAACATTCATAGCCTTCCGGTTTGTTGAGCAGGATGTAGGCTTTGTCACAAAATGGCCAAACGCCCTCTACCCCTTCAACTTCCAGCGTGAGCCCTTCAGTTGGAAAGACTTCGTCCGGGTCTTCGCAAAGATTGCCATTCACCTGCACCGAACCATTACGCACGAGAATACGGCACAGTTTGCGGGCACCAAAACCCTGGTTCTGCAAAATTCGTTCGATACTGAGCGGTTTAGCGGCTTTGGTCATTGTGATGTGTCTTTATATTCTGTTAACGTGCAGTCAAAGTGCATCTAATTGCTGTTAAGTTCTGCTTAATGCCATTAAACAAAAACGGCCCGCAATACGCGAGCCGTGTTTTGTTCATACGATCTCTTAGGCGTCGATATTGCGCGCCGTGAGTGCGTTGGTTTCGATAAAGGCGCGACGCGGTTCTACCAGTTCGCCCATGAGCGTAGAGAAGATCTGGTCGGCGCCGATGGCGTCTTCGATCTGAACTTTGAGCAGACGACGGACGTTAGGGTCCATGGTGGTTTCCCACAGTTGCTCGGGGTTCATCTCGCCCAAGCCTTTATAGCGCTGCTTACCGATGCCGCGCTCGACTTCGCCAAACAACCATGTCATGGCTTCGCTGAAACGGGTAACGGCTTGCTGCTTCTCGCCACGGTGGATAACGGCACCGCCGTTGGTGAGGTCGGCCAGCAATTCGGCCGTCTTACGCAACTGGGTGTAATCGCCGGAGCTGAGGAACTCGTTATCGATTAGACCCAGCTTCAGGTTACCGTGGTGCCAGCGTTCGAGGCGAAGCACCCAGCTCTCACGGTTGGCATCATAGGCAGGAACGATCTCCAGAGGCTTCTCATGCGACGCACGGGTCGGTCCTGAACCCAGGGCCTTGGTCAGCTCTTTTGCGGCGCTCTGAGCGGCCTTCTCGTCGCTCAGGTCGATCGAGAGATTGTCGTTAACCAGCGTATGCAGCACTTCCGGGTGAATCAGATACGACAGACGGTCGATAATGGCTTCGGACAGGATGAAGCTACGGGCCAGATCGCCCAGGGCGTCGCCTTCGATGGCTTTACCCTTGGCAGGTTGTAGTTTGGCTTCATTCAACGCCATTTGCAGCAGGAACTGGTTGTATTCGTGGTCATCCTTCAGATAACGCTCGGTCTTGCCGTGCTTAACCTTGTACAGCGGTGGCTGGGCAATGTAGATATGACCGCGCTCGACCAGCTCCGGCATCTGACGGTAGAAGAAGGTGAGCAGCAGCGTACGGATGTGTGCACCATCGACGTCGGCATCGGTCATGATGATGATGCGGTGGTAGCGGAGTTTTTCCGGCTTGTATTCGTCTTTGCCAATGCCGGTACCGAGAGCGGTAATCAGCGTGGCAATTTCCTGCGAGCCGATAAGCTTGTCGAAACGGGCCTTCTCGACGTTGAGGATCTTACCCTTGAGCGGCAGAATGGCCTGGAACTTACGATCACGGCCTTGCTTGGCCGAGCCGCCGGCGGAGTCACCCTCCACCAGGTACAGTTCGCACTTGCTCGGATCTTTTTCCTGGCAGTCAGCCAGTTTGCCGGGCAGACCCACACCATCCATGACGCTCTTACGACGCGTCATTTCGCGCGCCTTACGGGCGGCGTCACGGGCACGGGCAGCTTCAACGATCTTACCGGTAATGACTTTGGCATCGGCCGGACGCTCAAGCAGGAAGTCAGCCAGTTTCTGGGCAACCACTTCTTCAACAGCCGGACGGGCTTCGGACGACACCAGCTTCATCTTGGTTTGTGATGCAAACTTCGGATCCGGCATCTTTACGGACAGCACGCAGGTGAGACCTTCACGCATATCGTCACCGGTAATGTCGACCTTAGCCTTCTTGGCGATATCGTTTTCTTCGATGTACTTGTTGATGACGCGGGTCATCGCAGCACGTAGACCGGTAAGGTGCGTACCACCATCCGATTGTGGAATGTTGTTGGTGAAGCAGAGCACGTTTTCGGCGTACGAGTCATTCCATTGCATGGCCACTTCCACCGAAATGGTCGACTCACCGGCTTTGGATTCACCGGTTGAATAGAATACATTCGGATGCAACACGGTTTTGTTCTTGTTGATGTAATCAACGAAGCCCTTAACGCCGCCCGAGAATGCGAAATCTTCTTCTTTGCCGTTACGCTGATCAACCAGACGAACACGTACGCCGTTATTCAGGAACGATAGTTCACGCAGACGCTTGGCCAGAATTTCATAATGGAATTCGACTTTGCCGAAAATTTCCGGATCTGCCAGGAAGTGGACTTCGGTACCGCGATTTTCTGTTTCGCCAATGATTTGCAGCGGTGATACTTCCACACCATTCTGCATTTCCAGCACACGATTGATCGGCTTGCCCTGGTTGAATTCCATGAAATGCTTTTTGCCATCACGACGGATGGTGAGCTTGAGCCACTGCGACAAGGCATTCACACAGGAAACACCCACGCCGTGCAGACCGCCGGACACTTTGTAACTGTTCTGATTGAACTTACCACCGGCGTGCAGCACGCACATGACGATTTCAGCAGCTGAACGCTTGGGTTCATGCTTGTCATCAAATTTGATACCGGTAGGAATACCACGGCCGTTATCTTTTACCGAAATCGAATTATCGGCATGAATAGTGACAACGATGTCATCACAATGACCCGCCAATGCTTCATCAATACCGTTATCCACTACTTCAAACACCATGTGATGCAGACCACTGCCATCGGAGGTATCACCGATGTACATGCCCGGACGCTTACGAACTGCTTCCAGACCTTCCAGTTGCTGAATCGAGGATTCGTCGTAATCAGGTGCTGCGGTAGGTTTCTTTTCGGCCATCGTTTTCAACTTAGGTAATTCAAACAGAGTAATTCAGAGTGAACGCAAGATCAGATACGCATCGGCATGACAACGTACTTGAACGTACTGTTATCGGCTGGGCCAAAGAGTGCACTTGAATTGGAATCATTGAAACGCCAGACGATCTGTTCATCGGTGACATGACCCAACACATCCAGTAGGTAGTTCACGTTAAAACCAATATCCAGTCGATCACCGTTGTAATCAACTTCGATTTCTTCCTGTGCCTCTTCCTGTTCGGCATTGGCTGCACTAATTTTTAGTACGCCATTTTCTAGAATCAACCGTACACCCGAGAATTTTTCATTCGAAAGAATACGGGCGCGTTGCAGTGCCTGGCTAAAGCCAATGCGATTCAACGGCAACTCGTTCGAGAATGATGGTGGAATAACACGGGTGTAATCCGGGAACTTGCCATCAATCAGTTTGGTAACAAAAACCACATCACCAAACGAGAAACGTGCCTGATTGTGCGCCAGTGTGATGTTGAGTGGGTCTTCAGAATCAGCCAACAAGCGTGCCAGTTCCAGCACCGATTTACGTGGCAGGATAATTTCCTGCTTTTCTAAATTTTCAGTAATCGCTGTTTGAGCAAATGCCAAACGATGGCCATCTGTAGCTACGGAACGCAGTGCATTGCCTTCTACCTGTAATAACATGCCATTGAGGTAGTAACGCACATCCTGGGCAGCCATCGCGTATTGAGTTTGACCCAACAGGTGTTTGAATGACTTTTGCGTGACGGTAAACGATACCGGATTCGCTGCATTCATGTTCATCTGCGGAAAATCTTCAGCAGGTAATGTTTGTAGCGAGAAACGGCTCTTACCCGCTTTAACGACCAGACGCTTTTCATCCAGATCAAGACTGACTGCAGATTCCTCCGGCAATGAACGGAGGATGTCTTGCAATTTGCGCGCAGCAACCGTGACTGAACCTTCTGCACCACCTTCCAGACTAATGCCTGTAGTGATCTGGATTTCAATATCTGTTGCGACCAGGGTCAGCATTGACCCTTTCTTTTCGATCAGCACATTGGAAAGAATCGGCAACGTATGCCGCTTCTCTACAATTCCTGAAACGGTTTGCAAAGGGGCCAGAAGTGTTTCTCTAGAGGTCTTTAATAACAACATATATAGAATTCCTAATACGAATAAGCTCAGGTCAATTCTGTGGATAAGGTAATTTTCTCACGAAAATTCATGGGATTGCTGACTGTACAACCCTAAGGAAAACCCAGGGGAGTGCAAGTTGACGAAAAGGGGACTAAAAACGACCTCTGGACAAAACCCGAGGTTACCCACAAAACGTCCACGAACTGTACATGAGTTATACATCATCCTTTGAGTACCTGTAGGAGCACGTGGATGTCGTGATTGATTTGTTGATCTTTTGTACGCATATCCTCAATGGTACGTACGGCATGAAGCACGGTCGTATGGTCACGACCACCGAATGATTCGCCAATCATCTGATAACTATGGGGCGTGACTTCTTTGCACAACCACATAGCGACTTGACGTGGACGAGCAATCATCCGACTACGTTTCTTGGAATAAAGATCGCCAACCTTCAATTTATAGTAGTCAGCAACCATTTTCTGGATGTTTTCTACCGTAATTTGCCTGTTATAGGCGCCGACGATGTCTTTTAGGGCCTCTTTTGCTGTTTCAAGGGTGATTTCTCGCCCATGGAACTGTGCAAATGCCAAAACCCGGGTTAAAGCACCCTCTAGTTCGCGTACATTGGAGCGTAAATGCTTGGCAATAAAGAAAGCGACTTCATCGGCCAGCACTTTACCTTCGGTTTCAGCTTTCTTTTTAAGAATAGCAACCCGCATTTCTGTTTCTGGGGGTTCGATCTGGACCGTTAAACCCCAGTCCAGGCGTGTAATCAGGCGGTCTTCGAGGCCTTCAATGGCTTTAGGGTAGGTATCACACGTAATAACAATTTGCTTACGTGCTTCTACTAAGGCATTGAATAAATAAAAGAATTCTTCTTGCGATCGATCTTTGCCCTTGAGGAATTGCACATCATCCAGCAACAAGAGATCAATCGAGCGGTAGGTACGTTTAAAGCTATCAAAGGCTTTTTGTTGATAGGCACGAACCACATCCGAGTAATAGTCTTCGGCGTGAACATAGCGCACCACTTTGGTGGGGTCTGCGGCGAGCACGGCATTACCGATAGCGTGAATCAGGTGGGTTTTACCCAGCCCGGCGCCGCCGTAGATAAACAGGGGGTTATAGGCACCCCCCGGGGCTTCCGCGACCTTCATGCAGGCGGCTCGAGCCAGTTCGTTGGCTTTACCGACGACCAGTTCATTGAAAGTGAAATGGGTCATTAATCGCGTACCCTGACCCGAAGGTTTGGCCTGGACAGGCGCTACAGGTGGTGGCGAGGTATGTGGTAAAGCGTTATTAACTGAAACAGGTGTATTTTCAGATGCCGGTTTGTTTAAAGGCGCAGCAGATCGTGTCGGCGCGCTATCGGCCGCGGCTTGCGCCGCTCCAATCGTAAAATTAACCGTTACGGGCTGACCATAAAAACTATCGGCCAGATCCTGGAATGTGCCGAGGTAGTTATCACGTACCCACTTGAGAATAAACCGATTGGGCGCAGAAACTGTAAGTTCATTGGTTTCGCTATTTCGGTCTGCGGCTAACTGCAACGGACGAATCCATGTGCTGAACTGCTGGGCGGGAAGTTCTTCCCCCAGCTTTTCAAGACAGTAGTTCCAGAATGGATTCATGTGACGATAAGACCCGGTAGCCGCTGAATGCGACAAGTTTTAGCGGCAAATTCCGCAGATTACGCAACCTTTTAGGATACCTTAAGCCAGCCACTTTGTCCGGCGTTCTTATCCGCTATTCATGGATTCAGCGCAGCAGTGGCTGAGGATATAGCTTGACAGACACAGGGAAATTCCTGTTTAATCACGGGTTTTTCGCGGCACCGCTGCGATTCTTTGGCAATTTACTGGATTCAGGGGAGCCCCCGTCATGAAACGTACTTATCAACCATCCGTTGTTCGCCGTAAGCGTACCCACGGTTTCCTCGTTCGTTCGCGTACCCGTGGTGGCCGTGCTGTGCTTGCCGCTCGTCGCGCCAAGGGCCGTAAGCGTCTGTCTGTCTAAGTGCGACGCGTCCGGGTTTCCGGACGTTATCGGGTTAGACGTTTCCTTATTTAATCCGATTCGGAATTACGGTGAGTTTTATTAAAACTCAACTCCGTTTTCGCTTTAGTAGGGCATCAAGGCTACTTAAACCGTCAGAATTCCAGGCGGTCTTTGATGCCCGTAAAGCTTGCCGAGGGCAATGGCTGACCGTACATCGATATCAGCCCAGCCAATCTCGAGCGTGCTCTGAAAATGAGCAGATCGAAATCATCGAAAAAACGCATTCGACCAGTCGGTTGGGTCTGATTGTGGCCAAGCGTCTGGTTGCGGCTTCGGCACGGCGAAACTTGATCCGACGCGTGTTGCGCGAGCATTTCCGCACCACGCCGGCAGCATTTCCGCCGGGAGACTGGATCATTCGGCTGCATGAATCGCCTTTTCGCGTAAAAAAAGGCGATGCTGCGCCGACGCGAGAGCAGATCGTCACCGGATTGCGTACGGATATTCAGCAAATTCTGAATCGTGTTGCTGGTCATATCCGTAAAGAAAACCAGGATCGGCCGGCATGAACCAGGAATTATGGGCCCGTCTGATCGCCCTGCCGGGCAAGCTGATTCAACAACTGTTATTGGCGCTGATCCAGGTCTATCGCTATGCCTTAAGCCCGTTTCTAGGGCAGCGCTGCCGCTTTCATCCGAGTTGTTCTGCCTATGCGGCAGAAGCTTTAACCCGATATGGGCCACTGCGTGGATCATGGCTGGCTATAAAAAGAGTGTTCCGTTGCCATCCTTTCCACCCCGGAGGACACGATCCTGTGCCCTGAATCTGGTACCCTTGCATGCTTTATAGCGTTGCCTTTGGATAAACCCGAGCAATGCCCGAATTTTTGAACCTTATATCGGCTGAACCATGGATTACCGTCGTTTATTTCTTACCCTGATTTTCACCATCTCCGTATTCCTGCTCTGGGAAGGCTGGGGCCAGCATAAAGCCGAGCAGAAGGCAGCC
>CAZGHR010000035.1:0-13171 GCA_964525545.1 uncultured Dechloromonas sp. | reverse complement strand
TTTCAAGCATTCAGGTCGTTTCCAGAAAATCACGGACCAGATCAATCTGGTCTTCAGACATAAACATAGGCGCGTGGCCCACACCCGCTACGGTTTTGAGCATTGCTTTGGGACCTCTCTGTGTCATTTCCAAAGCTGTTTCAGCAGTGAGCAAATCAGATAACGCGCCGTGTACTAACAAGGTAGGACACTGTATCCGGTCATAAATTGGCCAGAGATTGATGTCTTGCCCTAACAACGCCTGTTCAAGAGGCTTGCGTATGTTTCGATCGTAATTGAAACGCCAGCCGCCATTAGGCAAAGGCTTTAGGGTGGTATCAATCAGCGCATCCCAATCGGCATCGGTCTTTAAGGCAAACGGCGTAAAAATAGTCCGGACATAACGCCGGGCCGTTGCGGTATCGCTAAACTCATAGGGTTCGCCCACATAACCTACGATGCGCTTCAATGCTGCCAGGGAAAGCGTGGGACCCACATCATCCAGAATAAGGCGCTTGATGGGCGAATTCGGTTGCCCGGCCAGCATCATGCCGATTAAACCACCCATCGATGTACCGAGCCAATCGACCTGCGCGACACCCAGCTTGGCAAGCAAGGTAATCATGTCGGCGGCGTAAGTGATGGTGTTGTACCCCATAGGATCCACCAGGCAATCACTCTCACCACGACCCACAACGTCTGGCGCTATGACCCGATATTTGCCGGACAGCGTGTGTGCAAGCCGCTCGAAATCCAGGCTATTTCGGGTCAGCCCATGTACGCAAACCAGCACTTGTGGATTTTTTGGATCACCCCATTCACGATAAGCCATGTGATACAGACCCAAAGCGCCGCCGCAGAGCACTTTCTGTATCGTTCCTTGATGAGGATTGTTCATGCCGATTCCTTACTGCTCATCCTGAGCCTCTGCTGTCGACGGCCGATCCATCCAGTAGCGCTGGCGAATCTGTCGATACGCTGATACTTTCATGGATGGTAAATCAACCTGAACCATGCCATCAGTATCAGTTCGATAGGTTCTGATTTTACGCGTTTCG
Organism: uncultured Dechloromonas sp.; assembly: GCA_964525545.1. Taxonomy (GTDB): domain Bacteria; phylum Pseudomonadota; class Gammaproteobacteria; order Burkholderiales; family Rhodocyclaceae; genus Fluviibacter. The sequence continues at coordinate 12,134 of CAZGHR010000035.1, read as the reverse complement.
TACGCTGCCATCACGCTTGGCTTCGGATGACGATAGCGATTTCTGTAACCTACTGGAATGATGGCAATTTCTGGTTGCACGGCATCCAGCAAGGCCGAACTGGAGCTCGTACCACTGCCATGGTGGGGCACTAGCAGTACCTGGCTTTGAGGCAGACCATTCGACACAATTTGCTGTTCATCTGTAAGTTCAATGTCTGACGTCAGCAGCATACGCTTGTCGCCTATACTCACCTGCAACACACAACTCTGATGGTTACTGGCCAGATCCTTAACTGCTTTAGGCGCAGACGGGTGCATAAAATCAAAACGTACCCCATCCCAGGTCCAGCCACTCCCCGCACGGCAGGTTTTTGCGCGAACCCCGGGAACGGCATCGGCAAACTGTGTGTCAGGTGCATCGGCGACCCAGCCAACGGGCATAGATTCGAGTACAGATTGGGCGCCACCCGAATGATCGGTATCCCGATGCGTCACCACCATACCATCAAGACGATCGACACCGATGGCCCGGAGATACGGCACGATGACTCTAACACCGGCATCTGCCTCGCTGCTGTAATAGGGACCCGTGTCATAAAGCAGCACATGCTTATGCGTGCGTACAACGACTGCCAGGCCCTGCCCTACATCAAGCACTTCGACTCTGGCTTCACCAGCGGGAATTGCTTCGATTTTAGGGAACACTAACGGCAGACATAAAAAGATGGCCATCCACCGACCGGGCAAACCCGCCGGCATTAACCAGCAAAGCGCACCCAGCAATGCCAAGGCAAAAACCAGGGGTGATGGTACCGGCGCATGCCAGATGGCAATTGGTAGTGCCGCAGACCAGTTGAGAAACCCTAACAAAGGGTTCATGAGCGCATTCGCCAGATACAGAAGCCCATCCCATGGCACAACCAGTGCCAGAATCGTGATTGGCGTAACTACACCGCTCACCCAGGGAATTGCCACGGCATTAGTCAGGGGTGAAATTAATGAAAACTGACTAAAAAACAGCAGGAGAAATGGCAGCGTGCCAATCGTAACAGCCCACTGGGTACGGCCAAAACCTTTGAACCACAGGCTGAGACGTTGCCGCCAGGAACGTTGTTCATGACTACTGGTATGTTCAGATAAGGCTGCCCACAAGAGCAGGCCTACGGCAACAAAAGACAACCAGAATCCGGGACTCATACCCGCCCAGGGGTCAAGCAGCAGAACGACCACTAAGGCCAGCAGGAGTATCTTGAAAGGTGATACATGTCGCCCTGTTAAAAGGGCAACCGCACCCACCGTGAGCATAAACAGTGTACGCAATGCCGGGATACCCGCGCCTGCAATTAACGTGTAGAAGGCGGCGGCAAACCAGCCACAGAACACCCCCATCTTCTGTGCCGGCAGCCGGGAGACCAGCTTGGGTAGCCGGCGCCAGATGCTCGACACCAGCAATGCAATCAATCCGGAAAACAGCGTTACATGGAGCCCGGAGATGCTCATCAGGTGGGTGGTACCGGTTTTAGCAAACACCTGCCAGAGTGAACCGGATATCGCTTTCTGATCGCCGATGGCCAAGGCCGTCAGAATCCCGGCATCCGGATAAGCCTCTTGCGGCAAGACGGCATCAAAGCGATCCCGAATCATTGAGCGTAACCGGGCAATGCTTGTGGCGAAGCCAGGTACAAAGGCATCTATACGCTCGCCCGATTTTACGTAACCTGTCGCGCGCACCCCACTCTCGAAAAGCCGTGCCTCAAGATCATAGCCATGAGGATTAGCCAAACCATGGGGCCGTTTCAGACGAACAACAAAAGACCAACGCTCACCGGCTTTAACCGGACCCACGACCGGTTTATCTGTAGCGTCTCCATCCTGCTGGGCGTTCCATACCGAAAGCTGTATCCGCTCCGGCACATGAAACTCTGAATCCACATGCTCAACGCGTAACTGGAAGCGCTGGCCACGAGCCGTGCGATCCGGCAAGGAGTCCACCACACCGCTGAGCTGAATATTCCGACCCATGGCAGCTTCAGGAAGACTATCCGCAAGAACAGCGGCACTCCGCCAACAGGTATACCCGACACCTGCAACAAAACTACTCAGGAGTAGCAGAATCAATAAATATCGGGAAGATCTGACAGCGTAACAGGCGCTGTAAATTTGCAGTCCGACCACAGCGGCCATACTCAAAAGAGTCAGAAGCCCCCAGGGCCCGGCAGGAATACTCGGCAAAAACTGGCACGCCAGAACGCCCGTTGCAAATGCAATCAGCAGCGCTGGCACGCCTGTCTCACTGGATCACAGGGTGGCATCCGTCAGGGCACCATCCTGCAAACGCATCGTCCGGTCTAGTTGTGCCGCCAAACCGGGATCATGGGAAACCAGCACAAAAGCAACGCCCGATTTAACGCTGAGTTCTCTGAAAAGCGTAAACACCTGCTCGGCGGTTTGGCGATCCAGATTACCGGTCGGTTCATCGGCCAGCACAACGGATGGCCGGGTGACCAAAGCACGGGCAATGGCCGTCCGCTGGCGTTCCCCACCAGACAAGGCGGCCGGCGTGTGCAACAGGCGATGCCCTAATCCAACCTGCTCAAGCCATTCACGCGCTTCGGCATCCGCTTCAGCTTTAGGTAAACCGCGCACATAGAGCGGCATCGCCACGTTTTCTACAGCAGTAAATTCCGGGAGCAGATGATGGTGCTGATAAACAAATCCCATATGCCGGTTACGCCACAGGCCGCGCTCTTTCTCAGACATCGACACCCAGCTGCGTCCGGCAATGAGTACGTCACCGGAGCTTGCATGATCGAGACCGCCCAGAAGGTGCAGAAAGGTACTTTTACCAGAACCGGACGCCCCGACAACAGCGACGGATTCACCTGCGTTCAGGTCAAATGACACATCCTTCAGCACGACAACATCTTCGGCGCCCGCGCCATAAATTTTGCTCAGGCCACGACAGGACAACACAAAATCACTCATGACGTAAAGCCTCCGCGGGTTGAACCCGTGCTGCACGCAGACTCGGATAAAGGGTTGCCAGTAAGGTCAGCACAAAGGCCGTCGTTGAAATCGTAATGACATCATCCCACTGCAGATCAGACGGTAGGTCAGAAATAAAGTAAACCTCCCGCGACAGGAAATGAATACCAAATAGCCGTTCAATCGCCGGCACAACCGTATCAATATTCAAGGCCAGCGCAACGCCACCGGCAACGCCCAGGCCCAGGCCAATCAAACCGATCAGCGCGCCTTGCACCATAAAGATCATGGCGATGCTGCCACGACTTGCACCCAGCGTTCGCAGAATCGCAATGTCACCGCGTTTATCGGTTACCGCCATAACCAGGGTAGAAACAATATTAAAGGCTGCAACGGCAACAATCAGGAACAGAATGAGAAACATCATCCGCTTTTCAATCTGTACGGCCCTGAAGAAGTTAGCATGCTTGCGGCTCCAGTCGATCAGATACGCTGGCTCATCGAGCACTGGGGCAATCGATCGGGCAATCTGTGGGGCCTTGAACGGATCATCCACCTTCAGTCGCACCCCCGTCACTGACTGCCCAAGTCGGAAAAGCACTTGGGCGTCTTTCAGATCGATGAGCGCCAGACCGCTGTCGTATTCGAACATCCCGAAATCGAAAACGCCACCCACTTCAAAACTTTTAATCCGCGGGATGACCCCAGCCGGAGTCACGACCCCTTCAGGTGCAATCACGGTGACCCGATCCCCTACCACCACACCGAGGGCACGTGCTAAATCGCTACCCAGCACAATCTTGAACGCGCCGGGTTTTAGCGTATCGAGCGAGCCGTGCTTCATGTGTGAACTGAAGTCGGCAACCGTATCCTCCAGCTGCGGGTCGATACCACGCACAATCGCACCGCGGACACCACTACCAGGCATGACCGGACCTTCACCCGCCTCACGGTTTAACCCATTGAGCATGACCTGACCCTGCACGTAGGGTGCTGCCGCCAGCACCTGCGGTACTTGGCGTGCTTGTGCAGCCACGCGCTGCCAATCAATCAGGGCGCCATCCATACCCACCACTTCGATATGGGAGGTCACACCTAGAATGCGTGAGCGCAGCTCTTTCTGGAAGCCGTTCATCACAGACAGCACGACAATCAGTGCGGCCACACCCAGTGCGATACCCACCATCGACAAGCTGGAAATAAAAGAGATGAAGCGGTTGTCCTGGCCAATCTGACGACGGCTACGGACATATCTCAATCCGATCAGTAACTGAAAAGGTATTTTCACAATCAGGCGTGCTTTTGGCACCAAAAACGCATAAGACCGCTATGCTACACTCGATTCACCTGCAAGTTGTTCCGAATGCGCTTAGGCACGACCAAACCCATGCATCTGACCCTTTTTGTCCCCGACCTACTCTGGCCAGATCACGAGCATCGTCAGGCCTTTGAATTTGACCACTCGGGCACGCTCGCCCGTTTTCTGCATTTAGCTCAGCACACTTCTAGCCCGTTAAAGCCAACCGCTTCCTGGGAATCCGTTCTGGCAGATACATTTGGCCTTTCAGCTGAAGCGAGTGCACTTGCTGCACTCCGACTGCTTGGCGAAACTGGCACCCACGATGCCTCGGCTTATGGCCGTACACTGCTCTGTGCAGACCCGGTCAATCTTGATTTTATGCAACAGGCCCTGGTTCTGAGCAGCCCCGATGCTATGCAACTGAGCATCGAGGATGCCAAATCCCTCATCGCTAGCCTGAATGAAGAGTTTGCCGGTGAAGGCACGTTTTTCTATGGGCTCTCAACCAATCACTGGTATTTCGCCCCAAACTCAGGCGATCAGGACCTACCTAACCTCGCGGCCTGCAGCCGACTCCTTGGCCGTCGTATCGATGCCGATGAATCCAGACACTTACTGGGCAGCACCGGATTACGCTGGCTGAACCGGATTCAAATGTGCCTGAATGGCCATCCGGTTAATGAAGCCCGGCAGATGCAGGGTTTAATCAGCATTAATAGCGTGTGGCCCTGGGGCGCAGGCATGCTAACGAATAACACACAGCACGCTACAAGCCCCTTTGATCAAGCCGTTGGGAACAATGCCCTCTTACGGGGGCTGTGTGTCTTTACTGGCACAGCCCATCTCACTGAATCCTCCCCCGGAAGCGGCCTGTTACTAGACACGCGCCTGAGCGATGCAATTGCCAAGGATGATCTGAGTGCCTGGCAACATTCGGTTGTCCGGTTAACGCAGGCACATATTGCACCTGCCCTCGATGCGCTGGCCAAGGGTAAATTGAACCGCCTGACGCTCATTGCACCCGATGCACATGAAAAGCATTGCTGGACACTGGAAGCAAGCAACAAAGGCTTAACGCCCTCGTTCTTTCAACGATGCCTGGGGCGTACCCGTAAACACCCGGATCTAGCGACACTCATCGCCTCATGGTAACGCTGAGTAAACGTGCCTGGTCGGAACGTACAGCCTGGCAGCTAGAACAAGGGGGCTTAAGTCCCCTAATGGCCCGTTTGTATGCCGCCAGAGGGATTAGCCAAGCCGACCAGATCAGCACGCGAATGGAAGACCTGATCGCGCCGACCGCTCTGAAAGGCATGGCGACTGCCGCGCAGATCCTTGCCGATGCCATTGTTGAAGGGCGTAAAGTCTGTATCGTTGCCGACTATGACGCAGATGGTGCTACGGCATGCGCCGTGGCCGTTAAAGGCTTGCGTCTCCTGGGTATTCAACCGGACAAGCTGACCTACTTTGTACCGGATCGCTTCAAACTGGGTTACGGACTCACCCCCGCCATTGTCGATCTGGTTGCTCAGGCGCCGAGCGGCAAGCCTGATCTACTGATCACCGTGGATAACGGCATTGCCAGCATTGATGGCGTGGCACAAGCTAAATCCCTAGGCATGCAGGTCGTGATTACCGATCACCACCTGCCAGGCAACACTCTGCCGGCTGCCGATGCGATTGTGAATCCCAACCAACCAGGTTGCGAATTCCCCTCCAAGAACCTGGCCGGCGTGGGCGTGATGCTCTATGTATTGATGGGACTTCGCCAGACATTGCGCCAGCGGGGTTGGCCAGCGGCCGAACAGGCGAATCTGGGGTCGCTACTTGATCTGGTGGCATTGGGGACGATTGCCGACGTCGTATCGCTCGATCGCAACAACCGAATCCTGGTGGCTAATGGGCTTAATCGAATTCGCCAACGCCGTTGCTGCCCCGGTATTCTTGCGCTCTATGCCGTAGCCGGCAAACAGCCTGATCGCGCTCAAGCCAGCGACCTGGGTTTTTTACTCGGGCCACGACTCAATGCCGCCGGACGCATGGACGATATGCGGATTGGCATCCGTTGCCTGCTGGCAGAAGACATCGGTGAGGCACTTAAACTCGCGCAGGAGCTAGACCGGCTGAATGTGGCACGTCGCTCCGTTGAAGATCAGATGAAGTCCGACGCCCTAAAAATTCTGACACAGCTGGATATCACCAATACGGCAGGGATTAGTCTCTATGATCCCAACTGGCATGGTGGTGTCGTTGGCATTCTGGCTGGCCGTATCAAAGAACAGATGCACCGACCCACGGTGATCTTTGCTGGCGATGGTAGCGGTCTCATTAAGGGATCGGGCCGCTCGATTCCCGGTTTGCATCTCAGGGATGCATTGGATCACCTTACCAAACTCTACCCGGACCTGATTATCAAGTTCGGTGGCCACGCCATGGCGGCCGGTCTGAGCATTCGTGAAAGTGATTTCAGTTTATTCCAGCGCGCCTTTGATGAACTGGTCGATCAGCTTTTACCGGTTGAAGCTAGAACCCATAGCCTGGCGATTGATGGAGCTTTGGTCGATAGCGAGCTGAGTTTAAATACCGCCAAACAACTTTCTGAAGGCATCTGGGGGCAAGGTTTCCCCGCCCCGATTTTTGCAAACCGATTCCAGATTCTCGAATCACGCCTGCTGCAAGACAAACATCTGAAGCTCACTTTGGGGTGTGGTCAAAGCCGGATGGATGCCATCCGCTTTAACGACACCACCATTCCAACGCCTGAAGATACCCTGGCCTATGCGCTCGAGATCAATCACTACAATGGGGTCGATCGACCGCAACTCCGCATTGAGGCCATTTGCCCAAGCCCATGAAAAACGCCACCCGCAGGTGGCGCTTTCGTTTTTCATGATGAGATAAATTAACCTAACATCAACTTGTTGATCTTGCGTACAAAGCCTGCCGGATCTTCAATCTGACCGCCTTCGGCTAGCAAGGCTTCATCAAACAACACCGATGCGTAATCATCAAAGTGGCCACCCTCATTCGGCAACAACTCCATTTTCTTCAACATCGGGTGCTGCGGGTTGATTTCCAGAATCGGCTTAATTTCAGGCGCATTCTGACCCATCATCTTGAGCATGCGTTGCAGATTCGCGCCCGGATCATGCTCATCCGCCACCAGACAGGCCGGCGAATCAGTCAGACGATGCGTCACGCGCACTTCCTTGAGTTTGTCGCCCAGGGCTTTCTGCAGTCGCTCGACCAGATCCTTGGCAGAGGTCTCGGCTGCGGCACGCGCCTGCTTTTCACTCGCATCTTCCAGTTCGCCCAGATCCAAACCGCCCTTGGCAACTGACTGCAGTGCTTTACCATCAAAGTCGCGCAGATGGCTGACCAGCCATTCGTCGACTCGATCCGACAGCAGCAGTACTTCAATGCCCTTCTTGCGGAAGATTTCCAGATGCGGGCTGTTCTTGGCGCCCTGGAATGTCTCAGCCGTGACGTAATAAATCTTGTCCTGACCCGGCTTCATACGAGACACGTATTCCGTCAGAGAAACGCTTTGTTCCGGACTATCAGTCGTGGTGGTTGCAAAGCGTAACAATTTGGCGATCCGCGCCTGGTTGGCATGATCTTCACCAACGCCTTCTTTAAGCAACTGGCCAAACTGATTCCAGAACGTGGTGTACTTGTCAGCATTGTTGTCTGCCAGCTCTTCCAGCAAACCGAGCACGCGTTTGGTGCAACCGGAACGGATCTGCTCGATATCCTTGCTTTCCTGCAGAATTTCGCGCGACACATTCAAAGGCAAATCGGCAACATCGACCACACCGCGCACGAAGCGCATATAGGTCGGCATCAGCTGTTCTGCGTCATCCATGATGAAGACACGTTTGACATACAGCTTGATGCCGTGACGGGCATTCCGATCCCACAGATCAAAAGGTGCTTGCGAGGGAATATAGAGCAACTGGGTATATTCCTGACGACCTTCCACCTTGGCATGCACCCAGGTGAGCGGTTCCTGATAATCATGCGCTACATGCTGATAGAAGGCTTTGTATTCCTCTTCAGTGACTTCGCTCTTTGGGCGAGCCCACAGCGCACTGGCCTGATTAACGGTTTCTTCCTCACCCGTCGCCTTCATGGCCTTGGTTTCTTCGTCCCAGCTTTCCTTGACCATACGGATCGGCAAAGCAATGTGATCGGAGTACTTGCGCAGGATTTCGCGGATCTTCCAGCCATTAATCAGATCTTCTTGTTCGGGACGCAGGTGCAGAATCACTTCCGTACCACGACCCGGGTGATCGATATCGGACACGGTGTACTCGCCCTCACCTGCCGACACCCACTCCACGCCTTCGTTAGCGGGTGCGCCAGCCTTGCGGCTACGTACCGTGACCTTGTCAGCAACGATAAACGACGAGTAGAAACCCACACCAAACTGACCAATCAGATTAGCGTCCTTCTGGTCATCGCCAGTCAGGGCAGAAAAGAACTCCTTGGTTCCCGATTTGGCAATCGTCCCAAGATGGGCAATCGCCTCGTCCTTGGTCATACCAATGCCGTTGTCGGCAATCGTGATGGTCTTAGCGTCTGCATCCAGCAGAATCCGCAGGCCCAACTCCGGATCGTTTTCAAATAGCACCGGGTTGGCCAAAGCTTCGTAGCGCAGTTTGTCACAGGCATCCGAGGCATTGGAGACCAACTCACGCAGGAAAATCTCTTTGTTCGAATACAGCGAATGAATCATCAGCTGTAACAGTTGCTTTACTTCTGCCTGAAATACCTTGGTTTCTGTCTGAGTTTGATGTGTCATAAGTCTTTGAGATTAAAGGGGTGGGGTTAACCAAATACAGCGCAATGCACCCTAAATAAGGGCGCCGCTTTGAAATTCAAGCCTCTGGATTAAAGGGGGGCATGACCAACGATTGGTAAACGACTTCCACGACTTCCAGCTCACGCTCGCCCAATGGGCTGGCAAAACGGGCAACATCGCCTTCCCGTAGCTTGAGCAGTGCTTTAGCCAGGGGCGATACCCAACTAATCCAGCCTTTAACGGGGTCGGCTTCGTCAATGCCAACAATACTGTAGGTGCTTTCAACCCCGGTTTCGTCACAAACCACTACCGTAGCGCCAAAAAACACCTGATCCCGGTGCTGCTGCAGCCCCGGATCAATAACGTGCGCATTTTCCAGACGCTTCATCAGAAATCGTATCCGACGATCTATCTCCCGGAGGCGCTTTTTGCCATAGAGATAATCACCATTTTCCGATCGGTCACCATTGGACGCTGCCCAGGAAACAATCTCAACGATTTTTGGGCGTTCGGTCTTCACCAGAAAGTCCAGCTCATCACACAAACGGCGGTGGCCACCGGGTGTCATGTAATGGCGCTGTTCAGCAGCTGCAGATTGGCTCATGGATCCGTCTTTATTAGGCAAGCCGGCATTATCCTAGAGAGCAGCAGCCGATGTCACAAAAAATTAATTGATTACACGAGCCAATTCCCTTGCATCGATTCTCGTTGCGGCGCAACATAACACCTATAGTATTTATTTCAGGAATCGCTATGCAACTGGAAACATCGAGCACCACCCTCAAAGGCCTTAAAGGTCTGGTGGTCGGCATTGCCAATCAACACAGCATTGCCTGGGGTTGTGCAGAGGCATTTCGTGCCGCTGGCGCCGAACTTGCAGTGACCTATCTGAATGCCAAAGCAGAACCGCATGTTCGCCCCCTTGCCGAAAGCGTCAACGCATCGATCATCCAGGCACTGGATGTAGAGAATGATGCTGAAATGGCTGCTCTGTTTGACAAAATTGAACGGCAATGGGGAAAGCTTGATTTTGTATTGCACTCTATCGCATTTGCGCCACTCGAAGATCTGCACGGCGCCGTACTTGATACCAGCCGGGAAGGCTTTGCCCGGGCGATGGACATCTCCTGCCATAGCCTGATTCGCCTTGCCCGCCATGCTGCCCCCTTGATGAAAGATGGTGGCGCACTACTGACGATGAGCTACGAAGGCGCCAATCGTGTGGCACCCCACTACGGCATCATGGGTCTGGCCAAAGCTTCACTAGAGGCAGCTACCCGCGCACTTGCCGCGGAGCTTGGACCCAAAAACATATCCGTCAATGCGATTTCCCCCGGCCCCATTGCAACGCGTGCCGCCTCGGGCATCCTCGAATTTGATCACCTGATGCAAGACAGCATCGAACATGCCCCATTACGGCGCCTGGTTACCATCGAAGAGGTTGGTGCGCTGGCAACCTTACTGGCCAGCCCAGCTGGGCGGGGCATTACCGGTGACGTTATTGTTGTTGATGGCGGACGCCACATTCTCTATTGATTAGATCCAAAGATATGTCACATTCATACAGCCTAGATAAGTTTTGCGGGGACGTTATCGAGAACCACCCGTTCGATGAAATTGAAATCGGTGATAACGCTTCAATATCACGCACCGTAACCGTTGAAGACCTACGCATGTTTGCTGCTGCTACGGGGGATGCCAATCCCAACATGCTGGATCCGGAGTTTGCAGACAGCAGCATTTACCGAGAGGTCATTGCACATGGCATGTGGTCAGGCGCCATGCTGGTTAACCTATTGGGTAGCGAACTGCCTGGTTTGGGCACGATCCTAGTTGATCAGAACCTGCGCTACCTACGCCCGATTATGGTGGGTGATACGGTTACCTTCAAGATTACTGTTGAGCGCAAATATGAACGAACAAAACACGTACTATTTGATGCTGAAGTTATCCTGGAAAGTGGCCAAAGAGCCGTTACAGGCACCCTTGAAGTGCTGGCGCCTACCAATAAAATCTCACGCCAAAAACTTTGCGTACCCAAGGCAACCCTATCTACGCATACGGAACGCTTTCAGTCATTTGTGGCTACAGCCGAAGGTATGGATCCTGTTTCTACGGCAGTTATCCACCCCTGTGATGAAGAATCACTCAAGGGTGCAATACTCGCAGCAGAAATCGGCCTTATCAACCCGATTCTGATTGGTCCAAGTGAAAGGATTCGTCAGTTAGCCCAATCACTCGGGCTGAACATTGACCCCTACCGGATTGTTGATACACCTTATAGTCAGGAATCTGCACGAATCGGTGTGGAGCTCGCCCGCAAGGGTGAAGCTCATGCGCTGATGAAGGGTAGTCTACATACGGATGAAATGATGAGCGCCGTAGTAAACCGCACGACTGGACTTAGAACCGCGCGGCGCATATCGCATGTATTCCGTATGGATGTACGCACCTATGGCAAACCGCTACTGATTACCGATGCGGCCATCAACATCTACCCGGATCTGATGACCAAAGCAGACATCATCCAGAATGTGATTGATCTGGCTCATGTTCTCGGCTTACCAGATCCCAAAGTGGCCATCCTCTCCGCAGTCGAAACCATCAACCCGAAGATCCAATCAACGATTGATGCCGCAGCACTTTGCAAGATGGCGGATCGAGGTCAAATCAAGGGCGGGACACTCGATGGTCCGCTGGCGTTTGACAACGCAGTTTCGCTAGACGCTGCCAAGACCAAAGGGATCAAGTCGTCGGTTGCTGGTCTTGCGGATATTCTGGTGGTTCCCGATCTGGAATCAGGCAATATGGTGGCCAAGCAACTGGAATATCTGGCAGGCGCCGTTCCGGCCGGCATTGTACTGGGCGCCAAGGTGCCTATTATTCTGACCTCGCGGGCTGATAATGCCGAGACACGCATGGCTTCTTGTGTATTAGCCGTGCGTATTGCCAACGCTAACAAACAAAAATAAAGCCAGCGAATTAGCGCTGGCTTTATGAAGGGGGGAACAACGACTTAGTCGTTGCCCTCTTCCGCTGGCCAGTTCTTGATAAAGTTCTTGAG
>CAZGHR010000034.1:4305-13225 GCA_964525545.1 uncultured Dechloromonas sp. | reverse complement strand
TCCGAACTGTGTCAGGCCATTGATGTGGCCATTCCGGTGGGTAAGGATTCCCTCTCGATGCGTACGCGCTGGGAAGAAAACGGCAAGTCGCAAGAAGTGATTTCGCCGCTCTCGCTAATCGTTACGGCCTTTGCGCGCGTGCCGGATATCGCTCAGACGCTGACACCGGAACTGAATCGCGATGAAGCAGATAGCGAACTGATTCTAATTGACCTGGGTAATGGCAAGAACCGTTTGGGTGGTTCGGCGCTGGCCCAGGTATTCGATGCAACCGGTGATGATGCGCCGGACGTAGATGATCCACAGCAGCTAAAAGCATTCTATGCAGCAGTGCAATCGCTGAACGAAGATGGCCTCTTGCTCGCCTATCACGATCGTTCAGATGGTGGCCTATTTGCTGCCGCGGCTGAAATGGCTTTTGCTTCACGTTGCGGTGTAACGATCAACGCCGATATCCTCTGTGTTGATCCAATGGATCAGGACGTAGATTACGACAAGAAGCCGGGCATTCTCCAAGGCCGTCGTAACGAACGCCTACTGCGCGTGCTGTTTAGCGAAGAGCTGGGCGCACTGATTCAGGTACGTCGTAGTGATCGCGAAGCGGTGATGGCGCGTCTGCGTACGCATGGTCTGTCACGTTATTCCGAAGTCGTGGGCTACCCGAACCAGACCGACGAGATCCGTGTGTCGCATCTGGGCAAAACGGCCTTTGCTGAGCCGCGTGTTGAACTACAGCGTGCCTGGTCGGAAACATCGTTCCGCATCCAGTCGCTGCGCGACAACCCGGCCTGTGCACAAGCTGAATACGACCGCATTCTGGATACAAGCGATCGCGGTTTGTTTGCAGCGCTATCGTTCGACCCTGCCGAAAATGTGGCTGCGCCGTTCATTAATAGTGGCGCCCGCCCATCGGTTGCCATTCTGCGTGAGCAGGGCGTTAACGGCCAGGTAGAAATGGCGGCCGCCTTTGATCGTGCCGGTTTTACCGCAGTGGATGTGCACATGAGCGATCTGCTCACGGGCCGTGTGACGCTGGATAAGTTTGCTGGTCTGGCTGCCTGCGGTGGTTTCTCCTACGGTGACGTGCTGGGCGCGGGTCAGGGCTGGGCACGTACCATCCTGTTTAACGAACGTCTGCGCGAAGGTTTTTCAACCTTCTTCCAACGCGGCGATAGCTTTGCTTTGGGCGTTTGTAATGGTTGCCAGATGATGAGCACCTTGCAGGATCTCATACCGGGTGCCGATCATTGGCCACGTTTTGTGCGTAACCTGAGTGAGCAGTTCGAGGCGCGCCTGGTTATGGCCGAAGTGCCACATTCGCCATCGCTGTTCATGGCAGGTATGCAGGGTAGCAAGCTGCCGGTGATTGTGTCTCACGGCGAAGGTCGTGCCAAGTTTGCCAAGGCCGACGATCTGGCTAAGGTGCCTGTGGCACTGCGTTACATTGATAGCCAGGGTACTGCTACCGAGCGCTATCCGTTCAACCCGAACGGTTCGCCACAGGGTGTTGCTGGTGTTACGACGCCAGATGGCCGCTTTACCGTGATGATGCCGCACCCGGAACGCACCTTCCGTACGCTGCAGATGTCGTGGTTCCCAGGTAAGTTTAATGAGGTCTGGGGTGAAGATGGCCCATGGCTACGCATGTTCCGTAATGCGCGTAAGTCGCTGGGCTAATTACCAAGTAGCCTAAACAAAATGGGAGGCCTAGGCCTCCCATTTTGTTTGAGCGTTGACTCAGATTACTGAATCTTGGCGCTCTGGCGTTGCTTGGCGATTTGCTGTTGGAACTCTTGTTCTTGAATTGCTTGAGCCAGTTGACCCTTCACCTGGTCAAATGGTGGTGGGGTCAGCGGGCGACGATCTTCAACCAGAATGACGTGCCAGCCAAAGTCAGACTTCACAGGTTCGGTGGTGTATTTACCCTTGCCCAGTTTGGTCATGGCATCGCCGAAAGGCTTAACAAAGTTGCTTGGCGCAGCCCAGCCCAGATCGCCACCATTGTCTTTAGAGCCAGGATCGGTCGAGTTCTGTTTGGCCAGGGATTCAAAGCTATCGCCCGAATTCAGCTTGCCGATCACGTCTTTAGCCTGGGCTTCGCTAGGCACCAGAATGTGACGGGTCTTGAATTCTTCTTTGCCCATGCCTGCATTGATCTGCGTGTAGGCTTGCTTCAGCTGGGCATCCGAAACGGGGTGCTTCTGTGCAAAGTTGGCCATGTAGGCGCGGATCAGAACATTTTGTTCGGCCAGCTTCATGGCAGCCTGGATGTCTGCCTGTGAACCGATACCGGCTTTCTTGGCGTCTTGAAGAATCAGTTCGCGCTGGATCAGCTCTTCACGAACAGCGTTACGTAGCTCTGGCGTGTCTTTTGCACCTTGTGCGACACGTTCACCCACCAGCAGATTGGCCAGTGATTGCGGAATGGCGGTGCCATTTACTGTGGCCACTGCAGCTGGCGCTGCTTGCACGACGGCTGCCGACAGAATAGATGCAGCAATCAGGGTGGAAACTAGCGAGGTCTTGCGTAATGCTTTCAGATTCATTTTTATTCCTAGAGTCATGTCATACCGCTTGATTGAGGCGGTATCTACTTGAACAGCATAATGGGTGATAGCTTTCTTGGCTAGTCTTTTTACGCTTATTAAGGCCTGCTTAAGGCTTAGGCCGGAAGCACCTTTTTGAAAGGTCTGACGACGACGTTGCCGTAAACGCCCGCCGCAACATAGGGATCAGCTTTAGCCCATGTTTGTGCATCAGCCAACGAGGCAAACTCGGCAACAATAGCGCTACCCGTAAAACCGGCCGGGCCAGGATCTGGCGAGTCAACGGCAGGGAAAGGGCCGGCCAGTACCAGTCGACCTTCGGCCTGCAGCGCCTGCAGA
Source organism: uncultured Dechloromonas sp. (assembly GCA_964525545.1). GTDB lineage: Bacteria > Pseudomonadota > Gammaproteobacteria > Burkholderiales > Rhodocyclaceae > Fluviibacter. The sequence goes on along the minus strand of CAZGHR010000034.1, from coordinate 10,340 downwards.
CGGGCCACATGTTCTGGACGGACAGCGAGTCGCTTTTCCAGTGAATTAGGCGTGTCTTCACCAACGATCAGATAAAGCATTAGTGTGTTCCTTCCTTGGGGAGGTGTTTGGCCATATAGAGGCCTTGAGCTAATACAAAGAGCAACATGAGCCCCATGCCGCCGAAGAGTTTGAAGCTAACCCAGGTGTCCGTATCAAAATTGTAGGCAACCGCCAGATTCAGGCCACCCATGATGGCAAAGAAGCAGATCCACAGTGTATTCAGGCGCGACCACATGGCAGCAGGTAGATCGACCTGATGACCCATCATGGAGCGCACCAGATTCTTATTCATGAACTGGTTGGAGACCAGAAAGACGATGGCAAATAGCCAATACAGAATGGTGGGCTTCCATTTAATGAACGTTTCATCCTGTAGCCAGATGGTGGCACCACCAAAAACGACAATCAGCCCGAGGCTGACCCATTGCATCGGGTCTACCTTGCGTGTTTTAAGCCAGGTCCAGCCGATGAGTGCTGCTGTGGCAACAATGGCAACCCCTGTGGCAACGTAGATGCCAGAGACTTTGAAGGCAATAAAGAACAGCAGGATGGGTAGGAGGTCAAAAAGGATTTTCATGGGAGAGATTATCGCGGCAGGGTGAGATATGAGGCAAGCACACTGGCGCTAGCCATAGGGTCAAACGGCAGGATGCCGAGACAGGGTGCGTTAAGGCGCTCGTTGAGGGTTTGTATGTTTTCTGCCGATGCCTGAAATGCAAGGTCGACCCGGTTACCGATCCATCCGGCGAACTGTAAGCCTTCCTGTTCAATAGCGGCAGCAGTCAGGAGTGCATGGTTGAGGCAGCCTAAACGTAGGCCAACAACCAGAATGACCGGAATATCCAGTTGGCGAATCAGTTCGGGTTGTGTGAGGGTATCGGACAGCGGGGCATAGAGTCCGCCCACCCCTTCAACGAGCAGCAGGTCGGTGCGCTCATCAGCCAGGTGAAACGTTTCGATAATGGTCGCCGCGGTGATTTCAACACCTGCCTGCCGTGCCGCGATATGCGGTGACAGGGGGTCTTTGAGCAACCAAGGGTTTATCGTGCGTTCGGGTAGTGCCACGTTGCTGGCCGCCATAAGGCGAACGACATCTTCGTTGCGGCCGGTGGCATCTGTACCCGCAGCCACGGGCTTTAGCGCAACAGCACGCAAGCCCTGTAGGTCGGCTGCGGCGAGTAGGGCGCAGGTGGCATGGGTTTTACCGATTTCAGTATCGGTGCCCGTGATGAAGTATGCCTGGCTCATGATGGGTCACTTATGGTTTGCGAGCGTGAATGATCAGTACTTCGTAGCTCAGCGGCAAGCCCTGTTCGGTGCGTAACGATTCGTAGGCATTGATTAGTTGTGCGCGTGACTGACGATTGAATGGGGGCGTTGAATCTGTCGGCAGGTGGTTGGCGCCCACGCCACGTATGGTCCGTCGTAGTGTTTTGAAGTCCGGATGCCAGGTGGTGATTTGCTGTGCCGTAAATGATTGAATCTCGAGACCGGCTGGGGTAAGTGCGTTACGAATGGTGTCGATTGGCGAACAGCGCAGCAAGTGGTCGTCGGGGTTGATGTCACAGGCATTCAGGCTACGGGCTAATTCGTTGAAGGTGCCATCAACAAGCGTCGCCACAAAGAGATTGCCTTCGGGAGTGAGCACCCGGGCAGCTTCCTGAGCCGCTATGGCGGGGTTGCACCATTGCCAGGCCAGGCTAGAAAGATAGGTGTTAATGCTACCGGAAGCAATGGGTAACCGGTGTATGTCAGCCTGGATGCCAGGTATGCCGAGCGCTGCAGGTCGTTGATGCAACATGGCCGCGGCAAAATCAAGGGCAAGAAATTGGGCGCTCGGATATGTGCTGTGCAGGTGCTTCAGACAGTAACCTGTGCCGCAACCTGCATCCAATAGCTTTCCGGAAAAGCCAGCTGGTAACTCAGTGCGCACAAATTGGCTAAGCGTTTGGGCAACTTGATGTTGTAGTGTGCCTACCGCATCGTAGGATGTTGCTGCCCGGTTAAAACTCTGCTGAACGTGATTCATAGGCGGCTGGCCAGTATCTCGGCAATCTGATCGGCATGCGTTAACGGCAATGCGTGGCTGGCCTGGTCTATGGTGGTGAGCGGGGCGTTGAGGTTATCTGCCAACCACTGTGCAGCAGCTATGGGGACAACGCCATCGACAGCGCCGTGAATCAGCGTGATTGGCGGCAGGTGTTCTTGTGATGCGCATGCGCCACGCAAATCGATCGTGCGCAAGAAGCGAAGGCCGGAAGCCAGACGATCAGGATCGGTATCGGCTTGCGCCTGCAAGATCTCAGCTAATGATCGGTTACGAACAGCGGCACTATCGCCATGGCGGATGAGGGAAGAAAAACGTTTGAGCAGTCCTGCAGGGCTTTCTGCGAGTCGCTGATCAAAATCATCGAGCAAGGTTGCGGGTTGGCCGAGTTCCCAATCCGGACGATTCATAAAGCAGGGCGTACTGCTGATCAGGGTGAGTGACTGGACGCGTTCCGGAAAGCAAAGGGCATAAGCAAGCGCGAGTTCGCCACCCAGAGACCAGCCAACGAGATGTGCGATTTCGGGCAACGTATCGTATAGGGACTCAATTGCCGTAAGTTGTGAGATGTGGCCGCTTAAGGGCAAGGCGGGCATTGCTATGGGTGCGGCAATTCCGCGTTGACGGAGCTGATCCTGGACGTCGCTCCAGATGCCGGGTAGAAATCCCCAGCCATGTAATAAAACGATGGGTGCTTGTGTGGTCATCGACAGGCGCACCCGATGGCATGAATCAGTCCCTGGATGTGCGCCGGCGTGTGTGCGGCAGACAAGGAAATTCTCAGGCGCGCCGTGCCTGCAGGAACGGTTGGCGGGCGAATCGCCGGGACCCAGTATCCTTGGTTAAGAAGATTGCTGGCAATGGTCAGTGTCATTGCGTTGTCACCAATGACCAATGCCTGAATGCCGGTACGAGATGGAAGCAGGGTGTAGGGCAAGTTCAAAGCGCCAATCCCAGAACGGAATGCAGCAATGTTGTCGTTTAAACGGTTGCGCAGCGCATCCCCTTGAGTAATGCGCTGTAATGAAGCAAGCAGTGCGCCGGCAACCATCGGGCTGGCACCTGTGGTGTAGATGTAGCTACGGGCTCTTTGAATGAGCCATTCCACCAGCGGTTTGCTGCCGGCGACAAACGCACCGGACACACCAGCGGCTTTGCCCAGAGTGCCAACCATAATGAGGTTGGGGTGTGCGGGAAGTTCTGCATCAGCAATGCTGCCTCGGCCTTGCGGGCCTAAGACACCCAGGCCATGCGCATCATCAACGATCAGCCAGGCATCATATTGCAGGGCGAGATCGTATAGCGCTAGTAGCGGGGCTTCGTCCCCATCCATGCTGAAGACGCTGTCGGTAACAATCAGACGGCTAGCGCCCTCAGCAACCTGTGTCGTGGCTATCTTATGTGCCAGGTCTTCGGCATTGGCGTGTTGGTAGCGCACATGTTGGGCACGTGATAACAAAGCGCCATCGATCAGTGAGGCATGGTTGGTGCGATCGGCAAAAATGACATCATGCCGGTCTGCTAGAGCGGTGAGTACACCCAGGTTAGCGAGAAAGCCTGAAGGAAAATAAACGGCCGCTTCGCGTTGTGCAAAGTCAGCGCAGGCTTGTTCCAGTTGCGCAAAGATGCCCAGTCGACCGCTCACCAGCTGGGATGCGCCGGAGCCCACACCCCATTGTTCGATGGCTTCTGTTGCACCTATTTTGAGTGCAGTATCGTTAGCCAGGCCGAGGTAATCGTTGCTGGCAAAAGCAATTAGTTTGCGTCCGTTAAGCTGTATTTCCGGTCCGCAGGGATTCTCGGGCGTTTTACGCTCGCGCTTCAGAAAGTCTGCTTCAAGTTTGGCTAATGCCGTTGAAAGATCGTTGGGTTTCATCGGGATTAGACCAGCGTGGCGTTCAGCGCTGAGAGCATCTGGTCTGCAAGCAACTGTGCATCCGCAGCGTCCAGCACATAGGGCGGCATCACATAAACAGTAGTGCCTATAGGGCGAACGAGTATGCCTCGTGCCATGGCGGCTGCAAAAAAGCGACGACTGAAATCCGGGAGGGCTGTGTCGATATCCATAGCCCAGATCATCCCGGTGTTGCGGAAGTGGCGAACGGCAGGATGGTGGGCTAACGGTTGCAAGGCATCCGTCATGATCTTGTTCAGCTGCCGGTTTTTCTCGAGGATATTGTCGGTATCAAAAATATCCAGCGTCGCTAATGCGGCGCTGCAGGCGAGCGGATTGCCTGTGTAGGAGTGTGAGTGCAGGAAGCCACGACGCACATCGTCATCCCAGAAGGCCTGATAAATCGAGTTTCGACTCAGCACAACGGAAAGCGGCAGATAACCACCCGTAATGCCTTTGGAGAGGCAGAGCAAATCGGGGCGGATGCCAGCCTGTTCGTGCGCAAAGAAGCTGCCTGTACGACCAAAGCCAACGGCGATTTCGTCGCAGATCAAATGTGCCTGATATTGATCACACAGGGCACGCACCCGTTGCAGATAACGCGGGTGATGCATGGCCATGCCCGTGGCACATTGAACCAGTGGTTCGATAATCACGGCAGCAATTTTGCCTTCGCGCGCTATGAATAGTTTTTCCAGGGCATCGGCGGCACGATTGGCAACATCTTCTGCAGTCTCACCTGATTGTGCCAGTCTGGCATCGGGTGATGGCGCCAGGTGTACATGCTCGTTGCGGATGAGCGGTGCGTAGGAATCCCGGAATAGCGCAATGTCAGTGACAGAAAGCGCACCTACTGTTTCGCCGTGATAGCTACCTTCCAGACAGACAAATTCCTGCTTCTGTGTTTGCCCTGCATTTTGCCAGGCATGAAAAGACATCTTGAGAGCAATTTCAGTTGCGCTAGCACCATCCGAGGCAAAGAAAGCGTGACCCAGTACGCCATCGGTTTTAGCGGATAGTCGCTCTGCCAATTCAATCGCGGGTTGGTGCGTAAAGCCGGCCAGCATCACATGTTCCAGCTTGCTTAGTTGTTTAGAGACGGCCGCATTGATACGTGGGTTGCCATGCCCAAACAGATTGACCCACCAGGAGCTGATGGCATCAAGATAGCGTTTACCTTCGAAGTCTTCGAGCCATACGCCTTCGGCACGGGCAATCGGCACCAGCGGTAAGGTCGGGTGGTGCTTCATCTGTGTGCACGGGTGCCATACCGCAGCCAGGCTTCGTTGCAGCCAGTCGTTGTTAGCGGTCATATCAGTGCAGCATGCTCGGCTGGGTGGCGATTGATTCGGGCATCTCCAGATGCGCCAGTTCGCCATCGGCATTGGCGTACATCGGAGAACCGCAGTCGTCGCAGTATTCCATCGGGAACCGATGATCGTGCGAAACGATATCCGTTACGCCCAGGGTGCGTAGTACCTGTTCAATTTCTGCAGGCATGTCGCCTTGTTCATCTTCAACACCCAGTAGTGGCCAGACGACGCCATGATAGAGCGTGTCGTCATTACGAGGGCCGAGCCCGATTCGATACTCTTCCAGGCGCTGCGCATAAAAGGGGCCAACCACAGCGCGTAGTTTCTCCGGGGATAGATCGATGGCTTCTGATAAAAAGCGGACGCAGGCCTCAATCGAGTGTGGGCGTGAAGCGCGATCAGCGGCTGCACATGCTGCATGAAATGCTTCTGGCAGCAGCATGGTGATGCGGCAACCGGCTAGAAGGGGTTCAAATATCTTCTGGGTTTGTGCGGACCAGACCTGGGCAATTTCACCACGCTCATTGAGTTGCGATGCGCTATTGGCGGTGCGTGCTTCTTGCCAGCGGAATAGTGCTTCCCCGTGTGGCACCGAAATGGCGGCTATCAGGTAACGGGTATCTGATAGAAAACGGTTAGTTTCTTCCGTGGCCTGATCATGCAATGGTGCGGGTTTGCCCGTGCTGAGTGATTCGGCCAGGTTTCGCGTGAGTTGCGCCAATTGGGTGAATTCACGGGG
>CAZGHR010000034.1:0-4205 GCA_964525545.1 uncultured Dechloromonas sp. | reverse complement strand
CCGCTGATCGATATTTTGCGGAAACAGTCGCCAGCCCAGATTGCTGAGCTCATGTCGCTGAGCGATAAGCTTTCGGTGCTCAATGTGACGCGTTACGCTGATTGGTCGCCCAAACATGAACAGCCAGAGGCCAAGCAGGCCATTCTGGCGTTTAACGGGGATGTCTATGAAGGGCTGGATGCGCCCTCTTTGAAAAAGAAACAACTGACCTATGTGCAGGATCATGTGCGTGTTCTGTCAGGCTTGTATGGGGTGTTACGTCCCCTAGATCTAATGCGCCCCTATCGGTTGGAAATGGGGACCAAACTGGCTAACCCTGCAGGTAAAGATCTTTACGCCTGGTGGCGTGAGAGCAATACGGCAACGGTGGTGGCGGATCTCAAGGCGGCTGGCGGCCCGTTGGTCAACACGGCCTCCGATGAGTATTTCAAATCAGTCGACCGCAAAGCACTGGAAAAAGCAGGCGTGCCAGTCATTGACTGCGTCTTTGAGGATTTCAAGGACGGTAAGTTCAAGATCATCAGCTTTTATGCCAAACGCGCGCGGGGTTTGTTTGTGCGCGCTGCTGCCGAAGGTGGCTGGAAAACCCCTGCGGATCTGCAAAAATTCGATGCTGAGGGTTATGGTTTTGTACCGGCTGCTTCGACTGAAACTAAATTAGTTTTCCGTCGACGCGTTGCCTGAGTCGTTGTTACCAAACAAATGTATCAGGGCGGCATCGGGCGGCAGGATGGCAAAGGGACAGGGACGTTGGCGCGCCTTGGCCAGCTTCAGTACCAGATTATCCCGGCTGATCAGCAGGTCGGCTTTGGCGTATTGCGCCAGTTCCAGAAACATCTGGTCATCCGGGTCCCGGCATTTGGGCAGGAGCGGGAGATCGGCATCGATCGGCTTTGCCGAAACAATCGTCAGATGCGCCCGGTAGCGTTGCAGCAGATTGTCGCGACCAGCCGCGTCGAGGCGAAACTGGGGGTATCCCGTGACTCTTTCCAACTCGGCCAGCGTGCGCTCGTTTGCCAGGCAGATGACATGGTCACTGCTAATCGCTTGCGCCAGTTGGGCCAGCGGTGGCGCCTGAAAATGAAACAGATCCATCACCACGTTCGTATCCAGCACCAATCGGGGTGGTGTCGCTATGACTGAAACTGTCGACACATCAACGCTTTCCATCTGTGAACGCTGTGGCGCTTGCTGCGCGGCGTATCGCGTGGACTTTCATCCTGCGGAACTGGCCAAGACTGCGCAGAGCACTGGTGTGCCTGCTGAGATGGCTATCGTGCTCACACCCAAGCTCATGCGGATGAAAGGTACTGATGAGACATCCCCGCGTTGTGTGGCTTTGACCGGAGAGATCGGGCAGCAGGTGGGGTGCAGTATTTATGCCGATAGGCCTTCCCCTTGCCATGAGTTTAATCCCTGGGCCGCGTTGGGTATTGTGGATGACGCCTGTAATCGGGCGCGGCAACGCCATGGTTTGCCGCCGATTGTTTAAAGTCTGGCGCAAAAGTAAGCGCAAGGTTCAGACCAGCGTGAGCAGATCGGCGTAGGCTTTTTCGAACTGAGCCAGGCCGGCCGTTTGCAGTTCTTGTCCAATTTGCTCCAGATCTATGCCTAAGCCATGAATGGCAACGAGTTGTTCCTGCGCTGCGGCAACATCCTCATCTAGTGACTGAGTGGCGATGCCATGGTCCCGGAAAGCCATCAGGGTGGCATCAGGCACGGTGTTCACCGTCTGCGGGCCAATGAGTGCTTCAACGTAAAGCGTGTCGCGATAGTCTGGATTTTTGACCGAGGTGGATGCCCAGAGCAGCCACTGGGGTTTGGCGCCCAGTGACCTGAGGTCGGCCTGTGCACCAGACTGTAGCGCTTGCCAGTCCTGATAGGCGGTTTTGCACAGGGCAATAGCCGTTTTCCCTTGCAAGGATGCGGGTAGTTTTGGATCCAGGGTGCTGTCGGTGCGGCTGACAAAGAAACTGGCCACCGAGGCCACATCCCCGATACGCTCCGGTGTGCCCTGTTGCTGGCAATAGGCGACCCAGCGGCGTAAGCCGGCCTCATGCGCTGCCTGAACAGCCTCAAGCTGCTCCAGCGAAAAGATGAGCGTCACATTGACGTTAATGCCCTGGGCAATCACTTCAGTGATTGCGGCGCAGCCGGCTGGCGTGGCCGGGATTTTGATCATGGCATTGGGCCGGTTAATCGTGCGCCACAAACGTACTGCGGCAGCTGTAGTGCCCGCAGCATCGTGTGCCAGAGTGGGCGACACTTCGAAACTGACATAGCCCTGCTCGCCACTGGTTTGCTGCCAGAGCGGTAGGAACAGGTCGCAAGCAGCCTGGATGTCAGGCAACACCACGTTTTCAAAACGGATCTCGGGGTTGTTCTCGGTGGCACGCGCGGCGGTAATAGCCGGTTGATAGGCGGAATCTTTGCTCAGCGCCTGATGAAAGATGGCCGGATTAGATGTGAGGCCAGCCACTGCATCGTTATTAATCCAGTTGGCCAGGGTGCCGCTTTCGATCAATTGACGGGATAGTGTGTCTAACCAGACTTGTTGACCCAATTGTGCAACCGCAGCAATGCGACTCTGGGAAATAGGGGCTTGATGCGTTGATTGGGTCATGGCAGTCTAATGGTCAGCTTCGTGTAAGGGTACAGGCGTAATTATGGCGTCTGATCTGAAAAAACCATCGCTAATTGAGTTTGGCGATGACGAACAGCCTGACTCCATTCAGGATGCGGCAGGAAGTTTTATCATAAAAACAGATGCAGTCGTTACTGCATGATGACAAGTAAGCCAGAGGAGGCTGAGGAACTATGGGCAAGTATCAGGATTTTCACAAGCGTTCCATCGAAAACCGTGACGACTTCTGGGCCGAGCAGGCACAGCTGGTCGAGTGGAAGGAACCCTTTACCCAGGTTTGCGACTTTTCGCGCCCGCCATTCGTTAAATGGTTTGTGAACGGCAAGACCAACCTCTGCTACAACGCAGTCGATCGTCACGCCGCAGAGCGCCCGAATGATCGCGCACTGGTTTACATCTCGACCGAAACCGACGAAGAGCGTGTTTACACCTGGGCTGAGCTGCAGCGTGAAGTTGAGCGTATGGCCGCCATCCTGCAAAGCCAGGATGTTAAAGAGGGTGACCGTGTTCTGATTTACATGCCGATGATTCCGGAAGCGATCTTCGCCATGCTGGCGACGGTACGTATCGGTGCGATTCATTCGGTGGTGTTCGGTGGTTTTGCCGCCGGTTCACTGGCCACACGTATCGATGATGCCAAGCCAAAGGTCATGGTGACAGCCGATGCCGGTATGCGTAATGGCAAACCTGTCCCTTACAAGCATCTGGTGGACGAATCGCTAAGCCTGGCGGAGTTCCCACCCGCTAAAGTGATCATCGTTGACCGTGGCCTAGACAAGGGCTTCCCACGTGTTGATGGCCGTGATGTGGATTACGCCACACTGCGTGCCCAGCATATGGATGCTCAAGTGCCTTGCGTTTGGGTTGAGTCGTCGCATCCATCGTACATCCTGTATACCTCGGGTACGACCGGCAAGCCGAAGGGCGTGCAGCGTGATACCGGTGGCTACCTGGTGGCGCTGGCAGCTTCCATGAAGCACATCTATCAGGGTGACAAGGGTGAAACCTTCTTCTCGACCTCGGACATCGGCTGGGTCGTGGGTCACTCGTACATCGTTTACGGCCCGCTGATCGGCGGCATGGCGACGGTGGTTTACGAAGGTACACCGCTGCGTCCTGATCCAGCCATCTGGTGGCAGATTGTTGAAAAATACAAAGTCAACGTGATGTTCTCGGCGCCAACAGCCGCTCGTGTTCTGAAGAAGCAGGATCCTGCTTACATGAAGAAACATGACATCTCCAGCCTGAAGCACATCTTCATGGCCGGCGAGCCGCTGGATGAGCCGACACACGAATGGTTCATGTCGGAACTGAACAAGCCGGTGATCGATAACTATTGGCAGACTGAAACCGGTTGGCCAATGATTGCCGCCGTACCAGGCGTTGAAAAGACACCGATCAAGTACGGTTCGCCTTCGTTCCCGGTTTACGGTTACGACCTGCGTATCTTCCGTGAAGATGGTACCGAGTGCGGTCCGAACGAGAAGGGTATTGCTGCTGTTGTGCCACCAATGCCACCGGGCTGTCTGTCGACCGTGTGGGGTCAGGACGAGCGTTTCGT
>CAZGHR010000033.1:0-13559 GCA_964525545.1 uncultured Dechloromonas sp. | reverse complement strand
CTTCAAATACAGCCAGTGGTTTTGCACCAACGCGCTGCGTTGGCGAGTCAGCGGTTACCAAAGCCGGATTTGCCGCCTCTAGTGATTCCAGTTCGCGAAACAGCCGATCATATTCGGCATCAGGCACTTCAGGGGCGTCACAGACGTAATATGCATGGGCATAGCGATCGAGCAACACCCGTAACGACGCAATACGATCGGGAACCCCCTGATCGGATGTTGATGTCCCCGATGCTTCGGGAACGCTGAAATCAAATGCGTCCTGCACCGAGCCAATCAGGAAAAGAGACGATGTGCCAATGCCGAGCCTGGCTCAATACCCTGGGCTTGTAGCATGGCATTCAGACGAATCACCTGATTGACCAGTAGGGCCATGCCCTCTTCACTCATGGCGCGTCCGGCATCATCAACAATGTCGGCATCCAGGGTGGTCGCCAGTGTGCGTGCCAAATCCAGCATTTCAACAACCACGGCATCCGGACGGAGCACATGGGGGAAGTCCATAACCAGGCTAACGAGTGAGGCGCTTTGATCTGCCTGCAGCTGAAAGTCGACATTGCCTGTAGCACCCAGACGCGCATAATTTGGCAACTCACCGATCAGTGACATTGCCGATGCGCCCGACACCAATTTCTCGAGGGTACTCGCCATATCCTGACGTGGTTTGAGATTCAGACTGATCAAGGCATCTACACGCACGCAGAAGGCATCAAGATTCGCTGCGCGATCAATCAAAGTGGCTTCGGACTCGACAGAAAGCCCTGCCGAAAGCATTTGCGCCAGACTTTCGAGGGAACGCATCCATTCATGGAGACTATCCGGTGATACCGGACCGCGTCTGGATGCCAACTGCAATCGTGCCCGCAAATTACTGACAATGGCTGAATTAGGTAACACATCGGCAGCATGCCAACCATCGCCCGAATAGAAATCAACACGCTCGAAACGTTCTGCACCCATCTGATTCAGGGTGTCACGAATAGAACCCGCCGTGCGCGGTTCGTAGAAACGTAGCGTGGCGATGGCATCAATCCACGACTCAACCTCAGTCAACGCTGCGATAGGTTCAGGCACTGCTGTGGCAGATTCTGAAATGGCCGGTTCCGCGGGTATTTCGTCCACAGTAAAGTCAGCTTCAGTTTCCCCATGATTCCAAACGGGTTCTTGACGATCCGAGCCAGCACCCTCTTCCACCGCGCCCACGACGACCTCGGCAGGTTCGGGGGCATTCAATTTGCGGTGTTTATGCTCGACCCAACGGTTGTAGACCACCACCAGGATGATGGCGAGCAGGCCCAGGCCCAAAAGACTCAGTTGCAATTCGTTCATGATCAACCTACTGTCGTTTCGCGCATTTGCAGCGCTTCTTCCATATCAACTTCTACGATTCGTGACACGCCAAACTCCTGCATAGTCACACCGACCAACTGGTTACCCATCTCCATCGCAATCTTGTTGTGACTAATAAAGAGGAACTGGGTTTTATCCGACATACGCTTCACCATCTCGCAGAAACGGACAGTATTGGCATCATCCAGTGGCGCATCTACCTCATCCAGTAAGCAGAATGGCGCAGGATTCAACTGGAATAGCGAGAATACAAGCGCAATCGCCGTGAGCGTTTTCTCACCACCCGACAGCAAATGAATCGTCGAATTCTTCTTACCGGGTGGTTGGGCCATGACCTGAACACCCGCATCGAGAATCTCGTCGCCCGTCATGATCAGACGCGCTTCACCACCGCCAAACAGGCTCGGGAACAAGGTGCCAAAATGCTGATTCACGGCATCAAAGGTGGATTGCAACAGCGTCCGGGTTTCGCGGTCAATACGACGGATCGCATTTTCCAGCGTTTCCATCGCCAACAGCAGATCTTCAGACTGGGCATCCAGATAGGTTTTACGCTCGAGGGCCGAATTCAATTCGACCAGCGCCGCCAGATTAACCGGACCCATCGCTTCGATTTCGCGTTGTACGCGGGTAATGGTCGATTGCAGCGGTCCGGCCTTAACGTCACCAATCCCTGCCACCAGCACCTCTATCTGCTCTGGTGTGCAACCAGCTTCGATTAACAACCCTTCGTATTGGGCGGCAGCCAACTCGGCCGCCTGGTGTTTCAATTGATGATCATTAATGCGTGCGCGTACCGGCTCCAACTGCTGTTCCATACGCATCCGGCTTTCTTCCAGAGCACGGAGTTCACTGGCCTTGCTCTCTGCCGCATCCCGAATTTCGGCCAACGCCTGTTCTTTTTCCGTACGCAGGCCCAGCGCCGATTCCAGTTTTTCACGCAGTTCATCGCCATCCGCACCTTCAAGCTCGGACTTGGCCTGGACTGTGCTGTCTTCAATACGACGGCACTCCTCAACTGAAAGCCGCGCCTGATTTCTTAAATCATCCAGGCGGCTCTGGCATTCACGGCAGGAGAACTCGGCTTCCTGCACGTCGCGTTCAACTTTAACCATGGCATCGCGCGCATCACGCAAGGCACGGCTGGCAGTTTCTCGTACAGACAGACGTTCACTCAGTGAGCTTTGAGCAACGGCCACAGCCGATTCCAGATTTTGCAGTAATGCACTCTGCTCCTCCAGACGCTGTTGCTCTGTCTGTAACTCGGCTTGTTGTTCGTCACGTCCGGCATTCAGCGATCGGACGCGTTCTTCGTAATGACGAACCGCCTGCGCCAGCTTTTCGTGTTCGATCGCATGACGATTCTGCTCTGCCTGTGCTGATTGCGCCTGCTGACGCAAGCCTTCCAGGGTCAATCGTGCAGAGCGTAGTGCTTCGCGTGCCGCTTCAACACGCGCATTGGCCTCATCCAATGGTATCGCTAGCGCTTCCACCCGCGCCTGCGTTGTTTCCAGTTCCTGCTGACGCTCTAATAATCCATGATCTGCTGCGTCTGGCGCAAAGAAGGTGACGCTATAGCGATCCAGCAAATGGCCTTGCGGTGTAACAATTGAATCGTGAGCTGACAATTGGTTCTGTATCGCACGCGCCGCTTCCAGAGACGGCGATGTTCGTACTCCGGCAAGCCAACGGGCTAACACCGGCTTAATCTGATCATCCAGACATTCCACCTGACTCATCAATGTATCAGCACGATCCGTTGTCGAAGCGGTGTTCGTCTCTGGCATCAGCAGGGTTAAGCGTAATGACGGCGGCTCGGCAAAACAACGATCCAGTTCTGGCAGATCCTGCTGGCCACAGGCCACGGCTTTCAAACGATCACGCAATACGGCTTCAACGGCTAGTTCCCAGCCGTTGGTGACACGAATCTTCTGCCAGAGAGCGGGACGTTCCTGCAACCCCGCCTTGCGCAGCCAATCTGGCAACGAACCCGTCGCCTGCACGCGTTCCTGCAATTGCTTGAGTGCCTGATGGCGTGCCTGAGTCTGGGTAAATTCCTGCTGCAAGGTCCGCTGCTGCTCCGTAGACTCTTGCAAATGCTGTTCTGCGGCTGTCAGGCTTTCTTCAGCCACCGCCTGTTGTTCCTGCAATTCTGCCAGCGCCATGGCAGCCGATTCACGCTGCTCTGCCAGCGCTTGTAACTGGTCGGCGTCCGGTGGCGTCAGCGACGACTCATCACGCTGCAAACGTTCGATCTGTTGAACGATCCGCGCCAGATTGCGCTCCGCATTGCTCCGGTTAGCCTGTGCCACCTGCAAACGCTGCTCCAGGCCGGACAACTCGCCACGGAACTGGCTGGCCTGCTCCTGCGCTTCGCGTTCAGCATCTTCAAATGCAGGCAGCCCTTCCTGAGCCCGTTCCAGCATCTCCTGATTCTGCGCCAGACGCATTGCGGCATGTTCCTGCAGCTCGGTCCAGCGAACCAGATCCTCTTCGGCTTGAACCTGGCGTTGTTTCCAGCTTTCCCGATCGACCATCAGCTGTTGCAAACGGGCTTCGAGATTACGACGCGTTTCCTGTCGATGCCGTATATCGGCTTCAATGGTGGCGACTTCAGCATTAATGCTGAAGAAGGCGCTTTGTGCCGTCTGCACCAGATCGTTGGCGGTGTAATAGGCTTCTCGCAGGGTTTCTAGCTCTGCTTCGATATTGCGCTGCCGTGCAACCGTTTCTTCCAATTCAGTCTGGGCAGCGGCAAGGCCGGAGGACAATGACAGTGCATCTGTGCGACCCTCTTGCAGCTTCACCGACCACAGCTTCTGCTGGGTACTGATCAGCTCAGCCTGTAGGCTCTGGTAACGCTCGGCAACCTCAGCCTGGCTTTCAAGACGGCTAATCTGGGTACCCAACTCCTGTCGGATATCTTCCAGGCGTGCCAGGTTCTCACGGGTATCCGAAAGACGCCCTTCGGTTTCTTTACGGCGCTCTTTATAGCGGGTAACACCGGCGGCTTCTTCCAGAAAAACCCGCAGTTCTTCAGGCTTGGCTTCAATAATCCGGGAAACGGTACCCTGACCGATAATGGCATAGGCACGCGGGCCCAGGCCAGTACCCATGAAGAGGTCCGTCACATCCTTGCGACGCACCTTCAAATTATTAATAAAGTAATCCGACTGACCATTACGTGTCAGCACACGTTTTACCGAAAGCTCCGCATACTGCGACCACTGTCCTACGGCGCGGCCCAGTGTGTTATCGAACACCATCTCGACACTGGCACGCGATACCGGCTTTCGAGAGCTGGTGCCATTAAAGATCACATCCTGCATCGACTCACCGCGCAGCTCAGTGGCCCGGGTTTCACCGAGCACCCAGCGCACCGCATCCATAATATTGGATTTGCCGCAGCCATTCGGACCCACCACACCAATCAATTGGCCAGGAAGTTCGACATTGGTCGGATCGACGAAGGATTTAAAGCCGGCAAGTTTAAGCTTGGTAAGTCGCATAATTCGTGATGCGCCCGTTAGCGGACGTAGTTATTAGGTAATCAGCCCAGAATATGGCTGAACTACCGGTAAAGGCTGCTTATAATATCAGCTGCAGAGAACCAGACACAGAAGAGCTTTCACCTATGAGCACCCAACCGAGCAAGTCCCTAGAGACCTTCCCGAACCCCACTCCTCAGCGCGATTTCACGATTCACATGGAAATCCCTGAATTTACATGTCTTTGTCCTAAAACTGGGCAGCCAGACTTTGCTACATTGATCCTCGACTACATTCCGGATCAGCTGTGCGTCGAGCTCAAAAGCCTCAAACTCTATATGTGGAGCTTCCGCGATGAGGGCGCCTTTCATGAAGCCGTCACCAACCGGATTCTGGATGACCTGGTTGTGGCCACGCAGCCCCGTTTCATGCGTCTGACCGCAAAGTTTTACGTACGTGGCGGCGTTTTCACAACGGTTATCGCCGAACACCGCAAACAAGGCTGGCAGCAGCAGACCCCTGTCACCTTGGTTGAGGTAGCTGGACAGGCCAGCACTCGCGGCTAAGCCCACCCATTACGTTATCGCACCCAGGAGCACCTCAATGCGTAAAAAAATCCTTCTCGCCTTCGGTACCGCGCTGGCACTTCTGGGTGGCGGCGTCTCTCAAGCTGCCAACATGGCGTTCATGGCGGATCAGGCTATGTCCCGTTTTACGGATCAGGATGCCGAGTTTTTCAATCAGGCTGCCCACGAGGCACTCAAAGCCAAGGACGGCACCGAGATCAAATGGAGCAATCCCGGCACAGGCGCTTTTGGTACTCTCACCCCGTATCCGGACCCTGAAAAAGATGCCAATTGCCGGGTGATTCACATGGTCAATATTGCCGAAAACGTTAAAAGTGCTGGCTATTACCGTTTCTGCAAGCGCGCCGATGGCAGTTGGCCACCGGTAATGCCACCACGCAAGTAATGCAGACCTGAATCTGGGGCAGGCCTAGCGCCGCTGCAACGCTTGCACCCAGAGCAAGAGGCTTACCAGGCCGATAGCGGCCAATATCGTAGCAACCAGAACAGCGCACCAGAAGCCTGCCGCGCCCATGGCGCTAATACCCAGTAACGGCCATCCGTTAAACGCTAATTGATAGCCTCCCCAGAGGCCGATCAACCAGAAAGCAGCCAGATGTATCCCCAAAGGCAGCAAGGTGACGTGATACCCGCGTAGCGCAAAAGCCGCTACTGTCTGTGCCGCATCAAATAACTGATAAGCGGCAACAAAGCCGACCAGACCAATCGCCACTGTCTGCACATCCGGGTCAGGGCTACCCAGCCAGGCCAGATCTGCCCGCAAGACCCAAAGTCCCAAGGCCAGTATTCCCGAGCCGCAGCAGGCGACGAGAAAGGCACTGCGCGCCATCGTCCGTGCTTCAACGTCCCGACCTGCCCCAGCCGCCTGCCCCACAAGGGCTGCTGTCGCCGTGCCGATCGCCAGCGGGAACATATAAACCATGGCGGATAAATTCGCGACAATGCGGTGTCCGGAAAGCACTTCTGGCCCCAGTCGGGCAATAAAAATCGCCATCACGGTAAATGCCGTAATTTCTACAAAATAGGACAGCCCCATCGGTAATCCGACCCGTAACAATCTGACCAGAGTCTGCCAATCCGGGCCAGACCATCGGGCACGGGAGAGAAAATCCTGATAGACCGGTGACTTCCAGAGCACATAAACGCCAGCGCCGCACACCATCCAGGCAAGAAAAGCCTGCGATAAGGCCGCCCCACTCACCCCTAACCCTGCGCCGATGCTTAACGATCCAATGGCTATGCTATCGACCAGAATAGGTGCCAGGATGGCATGGCCGCTAGTCTGCCCCAGACTCAACCACATCAAGGGTCTGGTTTTACCGACACCGCCCGCAATGGCATGAAAGGCGCGATATCCCAGAGACGCGGGTAAAGAGAACGCTAATATAAAAAGATAATCCCGGGTAAGCGCCTCTACGGCTGGGGGCAATTCAGCCAGGGCAATCATCCATCCGGGAAAACAGAGCACCAAGTCACCAAAGCATGCCAGCAACACAACCAGCCAGAATCCCTGATAAATCAGTTTGCCAGTTGCTGACGTATCACCACGTCCAATCTGGTGCGCAATGCCCGGTAACAAGGCCTGCACCACACCGGAAAGCGCCAGGGCGAGTGACACATAAATACTGGCGCCCACCGCCAAGGCGGCCAGGTTGTCGGTATTAGACCGACCCACAACGATTGTATCGATCGCCATCATGCCAATCGTCGCTAACTGTGCAATCAATACCGGCCAAGCGAGGCGGTATAAGCGAATGATTGAAGACCGCAACATGAATCAGGCGTTATCTATATAACGCGCACTATCAAATAATCGAACGAGATCCGGCCGGTACACCACCATCACGGTCAGTAGCATGCCGGTCAACCACGCTTCTGAAAACGCCACCAGTAACCAGTAAGACGCGTAGTCTTCCAGCAATGGCCCCCAGGGATACAACTGGGTCAGCCATAGCATCAGAGTCAGCAGCCAACCGGTCAGAACAACCACCCCGGCACTACCGAAAAAACCACCGGCAAAAATAAACACAAACAGATTGGAAGGAAGTCGATCGACCAGATAAGCCGCCAGTTGGCTTAATGCAATTGGCCACAGAACCAGCAAGCAGGCATTGAGCCCAAGGGTATGCCAATCACCTGCTGCACTCGTCTGGGCGAGCACCAGTGCGGCAGATAAAGGTATCAGCGCTAAACGTGGGCCAAAAACCAGCGTACATAAAGTCGCCCCGATCAAGTGCAGGCTCAGACCTTGAAGCACCGTCGCCCGGATATGCCAGAGCACAATGAGTGCCAGGGCAGCAATCAGGAGCGCAGGCCAACGGGATTTAATTTCTGCCAGTATTGCTTTAAAGGGGCGAAGCGCTAAAAGGTAAAACCAGCCCGCAATTAAAAATCCAGTGATCCACCACGCAGGATCAATCAGACCAGAGTGAATCATCGACGTGTCGCACGAATGCGCAAGCGGAATCCGGCCTCTTCCCAAATCGCAGTTTCATCCCGAAGCGCCGCCATGGTCATCGGATTATCTTCAAGCCATAGCGCAGGCAACTGCAGCGTAAAGCCGTTCACGGTTTCCGAAGCCTGAAGTTCTGGCACGCCGGACTCCAGACGAGAGCGATGCAGAATAACCGCCAAACGAAGCGCCAGTATCTGGCGCCAGGCCATATCCTCTCGGCTGAGGCCATCTACCTTGTTGAGCTTGCCACGGTGACAGAGCACCAGCAGTGCCAGGCGCGCCTGATCCATCTTGGAGAAGCCCGGCATGTCGGCGTACCCCAGAATATAGGCACCATGTTTATGGTATCCGCTGTGGGCAATCGATAAACCGACTTCATGCAGCGCAGCGGCCCAGCGCACAAATTGCAGGTCGCGCTCTCGCTCCTCCGCACTTCGTAACTTAAGCCCCATAAGATCTGAAAAGATCTCAATCGCTGTTTCACCGACACGATTGGCCTGATCAGACTCAACCTGATAGCGTCGTTGAAAATGCCGCACGGTCGCCGTACGCATATCGTGATGATGAAAGCGGCCCAGCAAGTCATAAAGCACGCCCAAACGCAACGCACCATCGGCATAGGTCACCCGCTCGATACCCAGGGTATCGATAATGGCCGACATAATCGCAATACCACCTGGTAACACAGGGATGCGATCTGACTTAACGCCCTGCAGCGGTAACGCATCAATGTGCTTATAGCGAATCATCAAAGCACAGAGCTTATCGAGACCACTACGGGTAATGCCGGTAACACCCCGGGGGTTGAGATCATTCTGCTCAAGAATTTCAGCAATGGCACTCGCCGTACCGGAAGAACCAATCGCTTCGCCCCAACCGGTTTGCTTATAGGCATGGGCAATGAGCGAGACCTCTTTGGCGGCCGCCATTTGCGCTTCCCGCAGCCGGCGGCGATCGATCATGCCGTCCGGGAAATAGCGCAGTGAATAACTGACGCAGCCCATAAACAGTGATTCGAGCTTGAGCGGCTTCATGCCAGCGCCGATAATAAACTCCGTGGAACCACCGCCAATATCAAACACCAGGCGTTGCTGATCAGAGGCCGGCAAGGAGTGCACCGCACCGATATAAATCAGGCGTGCTTCTTCTCGACCCGCAATAATTTCAATAGGGAAGCCTAGGGCTGCCTCGGCTTCGACCAGAAAGCTATTCGCATTTTTGGCGACACGTAGGGCATTCGTGGCGACAGCACGTACGGCATCTTTAGGCAAACCGCGCAGGCGTTCACCGAAACGTGACAGGGCCACCAACGCACGATCCTGCGATGCCTGATCCAGGCTTTTATCTGCCTGCAGACCAGAAGCTAGCCGAACTGCATCTTTTAACGAATCCAGGGTGTAGATCTGATCATCAACAACGCGGCCTACTTCCAGGCGGAAACTGTTGGATCCCAGATCTACTGCGGCGATTGATTCGTACTGCATGCCCGTCCCTTGTTTGATGGCAACGCCATATGCCGAGATTTTACCCCAGAGGCATAACCGGTGTTAGGCAAATTTCGCAGTGCAACACCCCGATTTCACGCTGTTTTAATAATCCTGTCACAATAGACATGCTTACTTTTGCTTATTCACACCTCTATACGCAGCTGATCCATGACACCAACGGCACATAACGCCCCCCCTAGCCATTTTTTGAACCGTGAGCTGGGGCTCATCGCCTTTAACCGTCGTGTCTTAGCCCAGGCTCAAGACGAACGGGTGCCACTACTGGAACGTCTGTTTTTCCTGTGTATTGTGTCGTCCAACCTGGATGAGTTCTTTGAAATCCGCATGGCGGGCCTAAAAGAACAGATCAAAGGTCACAGCAAAACGCCCACCACTGATGGTTTGTTACCGCAGGAAGCCTACGACGCGGTCTCTTCGGCGGTGCACCGACTGGTTGCAGACCAATACCGGGAACTGAATGAAACACTCCTACCGGCAGCGGCTAACGAGAGCATTTGCTTTCTGCGCCGTTCCCAGTGGACAGATGCCCAACGTGAATGGATTCGCGACTACTTCTTTCGCGAGGTCATGCCCGTCCTTACACCGATCGGGCTGGATCCCTCGCACCCTTTCCCGCGTATCTATAACAAAAGTCTCAATTTCATTGTCGAACTTGAAGGCAGAGATGCGTTCGGCCGTAGTTCAGGCATTGCCATTGTTCAGGCGCCCCGGGTATTGCCCCGCATCATCCGTTTACCCGAGGCGCTAGCGCCCGAGGCTGCCTATAGCTTTATCTTCCTGTCGTCGATTGTGCACGCCTTTGTGGGCGAGCTATTCAGCGGCATGACGGTACAGGGTTGCTACCAATTCCGTGTCACCCGTAACTCCGACCTCTTTGTGGATGAAGAAGAAGTCAAAAATCTGCGTGCCAAGATTCAGGGCGAACTCCCCCAGCGTAACTTTGGTGATGCCGTGCGTCTGGAAGTGGCAGACAACACCTCACAGGCCATGACCGAATTCCTGCTGACACAGTTCGGGCTGGAAGAAAAAGATCTCTATCGCGTCGAAGGTCCCGTCAATCTGGTGCGCCTAATGCAAGTGCCGGGCTGGGTGGATCGTCCGGATCTGAAATTTCCGACCTTCGTGCCCGGCGAAGTGAAGCGACTGGAAAAAGGCAAGAACATCTTCAACGTTATCCGTAAGGGTGATGTACTGCTCTACCACCCGTACCAGCGCTTTACCCCGGTCATCCAGTTACTGGAATCGGCTGCGACCGATCCACAGGTCGTCGCCATCAAAATGACCGTGTATCGCACAGGCACCGACTCTGTGCTGATGAACTCGCTGATCCGTGCTGCCCAGAATGGCAAAGAAGTCACCGTCGTTGTGGAACTACTCGCCCGCTTTGATGAAGAAACCAACGTCAGCTGGGCCACCAAGCTGGAAGAAGTTGGCGCCCACGTCGTTTACGGTGTGGTCGGCTACAAGACTCACGCCAAGGCACTACTGATCCTGCGCCGCGAAGAAGATGAGCGTGGCACGCCGATGCTGCGTCGTTATGTGCACCTGGGCACCGGCAACTATCATCCGCGCACCGCCCGCCTGTATACCGACTTTGGTTTGCTTACCTGTAACGAATCCATTGGCATGGATGTGTCCGAGGTCTTCAAACAGCTTACCGGCCTGGGGCGCGCCCAAGCCCTGCATTATCTCTGGCAGGCGCCGTTTACCCTCAGCGCTAATATGATCAAAGCCATCGAGGCCGAAAAGCATGCAGCCGAAGCTGGCCGAAAAGGCCGTATCGTCGCCAAGATGAACTCCCTGCTTGAGCCGCAGATCATCGAAGCGCTCTATGCCGCCAGCCAGGCCGGCGTTGAAATTGATCTCATAGTGCGCGGTGTCTGCGCGCTGCGCCCCGGTGTGCCAGGACTATCGGATAACATCAAAGTGCGCTCCATCATCGGCCGCTTCCTCGAACATACCCGTGTTTTCTATTTCTATGCTGATGGCGAAGAAAAGGTTTACCTGTCTTCTGCCGACTGGATGGAACGCAACTTCTTCCGCCGCATTGAACTGGCTTTCCCCATTCTCGATGCCCGTCTCAAAAAGCGCGTGATTACCGAAGGCCTCAAGCTTTACCTAGCCGATAACCAGGAATCCTGGGACATGGATAGCGATGGGGTTTATACCCGGCGCAAACCGGGCCGCAGCAAACCGCATTGCGCGCAACAGGACATGGCGAATTTGCTGGGAAAAACCCTATAAGGCATCAACCCCGACGTGCACTGACGACACCACCCACCTCGTGGATGTGGTGTAGCGCCTGATGTAGACGCTTGAGATCCGAAACCTCTACCGTAAAAGCCATTTCAGCCGCGCCCCCTTTGGATTGGGTTTTAACAGCAGTGACGTTTAATCGTTCCCGCGCCAGAACATCAGAAATGTCGCGCAGCAATCCTTGCCGGTCTTGCGCATCCACCAGAATATCGACTGCGTAAACCTCGTTTTCCGGCGTATGACCACCCCAGTCGGCATCAATCACCCGCTCCGGATGCAAGGCAGCGACATGAAGAAAACTCGGACAATCCTGTCGATGGACAGAAATGCCTTTTTCGCGAGTCACGAATCCCTGAATGGCGTCTGGCGGTACAGGCTTACAACATTTCGCCAATTGGGTCTGTATCTGATCTACCCCGACTATGAGTACGCCACTACCACCGCGGTGGCGTGATTGACGCACCATGGTTTCGGGCAAGAGATCCGGTAGCGGCAACTCATGCTGTTCGGCAGCCACCGACTTCTGGGGTTCTCCACGCAAGGCTTGTTGCAATGAGCGCAAACCGACTTCGTCACGACCTACGGCAACGAGCAGATCATCTGCCTGATCGTAACCCAGTGTATGCGCCACCTGGTCTATCGAAGTATGGCTGACGCCCGCACGCTGCATTTCGCGCGTAACGATTGCCCGACCTGCTGCTAATGTTTCATCCAGCGCCTGATTGGCAAACCAGGCACGGACTTTAGTACGAGCTGATTTCGTAATCAGATAACCCTGATGTGGGTTGAGCCAATCACGTGACGGCCCGCCTTCTTTGGCTGATACGATTTCTACCCGCTGACCGGTTTTAAGGGGGGTGGTCAAAGGCACGAGGGCACCATCGACTTTAGCGCCCCGGCAGCGGTGCCCTAACTCGGTATGGACGCGATACGCAAAATCCACCGGTGTTGCCCCATCCGGCAAGTCGACCACTCTGCCCTGTGGGGTAAACACGTACAGGGTATCGTTCAGTGCGGCTTCCCGATAATGGGTTTGCCAATCCCGGCTATCACCGATGTCATCACGCCAATTGAGCAATTGGCGCAACAGCGCAATTTTGTCGTCATAGGAGCCTGAGCTTGCAGCCCCCTCTTTATAACGCCAGTGCGCAGCAACGCCCAATTCGGCATGCTGATGCATGTCGTGCGTTCTGATCTGGATCTCTAGCGCTCGGCCATCCTCACAATGCACGGCCGTGTGGAGAGAGCGGTAATCATTGCCCTTGGGTTGAGAAATGTAGTCATCAAATTCGGAAGGGATTGGCGTCCAGATCTGATGCACATAACCTAACGCTGTGTAGCAATCGGCAATGCTATCCACAACAATCCGCAGCGCACGAACGTCATAGAGCTCATCAAAGCTCAAGCCCTTGCGCTGCATCTTGTTCCAGATACTGTAGATATGCTTTGGACGGCCGTAGACTTCGGCCTCGACACCCCGTTCATGGAGCGCCGCTTTGACACGTTCAACTGCACTACCGATGAAGGCCTCACGTTCCAGACGCTTTTCATCCAGCTTGCGGGCAATATCCTTGTAGGTGTCGGTATGCAGAAACCGGAAGGAAAGATCTTCCAGTTCCCATTTCAGTTCCCAGACGCCCAGTCGATTGGCCAGCGGCGCCAACAGTTCCAGCGTTTCTCTGGCCACATCCAGACGCGCCGGATCGGGATGCTGTGCGTAATAGCGCAAGGTCTGCGTCCGTGATGCCAGCCGGAGTAGCACCACGCGCACGTCTTCCACCATGGCCAGGAGCATTTTGCGCAGCACTTCGATCTGCACCTTCAGATCCTGCGGGTTCAGCGTTGCGTCAGCAGCAAAACCCTGCGTCACTGGCCGCATCTGATTGAGGCGATCAACGCCCTTCACCAGTCGTGC
>CAZGHR010000032.1:0-13733 GCA_964525545.1 uncultured Dechloromonas sp. | reverse complement strand
CGCCCTGATCCAGCACCGTATTGACCACACGGGTCTTGGCATCGGCCTTCAGGGCAAAGTTGATAAAGCCGGCACCGGCAATCGTCACCTCGCTCACCAGGGGTGACGCAGGCAAGGCCTCAACGATGCGTTCCGCGATGACACGCGGCGCCAGCTTGAGCGCACGGGCCAGTTGCATGGGCAAATTAGTGGCGAAATCCCCGTGGCTCGCCTGCTTGGGGCGCTCCAGATGAATGGGGGTATCGGTGTGTTCCGGGGCAACGCTGGCAAGGGCAACTTGCAGCAAGCCGGTGATGTGTTCGCGGCTATCAAAAGTCATGGGTAAAATTATACCTTCTGGCTCGCCATCCCGTGGGCCTCTCCTATGAAAGCCGACCGCACATGCGTCTGCAGCGTCTAACCCGTATTCTTTATGTCAGCTGGAAGAACGGGCTGCTTACTATGCTCGTTGAAGCCGAACCCGAGGGCCGCATGGCGCGCTGGCTGGGTTTCTACGCACGCCGCCGGCATTTCACCAAGCCCCGCGCCGTACGTTTGCGCGAGGCACTCGAATCCCTGGGGCCGATTTTCGTTAAGTTCGGCCAGATGCTGTCCACCCGTCGCGATCTATTAGCGCAGGACTTTGCCGACGAACTCGCCAAACTGCAAGATCGCGTGCCGCCGTTTGACTCAGCCCTGGCCATGGCTGAAATCGAGCGCGGACTCGGCATGCCGATCAGCGAGGCCTATAGCGAATTCGACCCCAAACCAATCGCCTCGGCCTCGGTCGCCCAGGTGCACTTCGCACGTCTGCACGATGGCCGCGATGTGGCCGTTAAGGTGTTGCGCCCCGGGATGCACCGGGTGGTTGATCACGATATCGATTTACTCGACACCTTCGCCCAGCTCATCGAGCGCTTTTCAGAAGACGGTCGCCGCCTGAAGCCCCGCGAGGTGGTCGCCGAGTTTGCCAAGCACCTGCACGACGAATTTGATCTGGTGCGCGAGGCTTCGAACGCCTCGCAACTGCGCCGCAACTTCGACAAAAGCCCGCTGCTCGTCGTGCCCGAAGTCTATTGGGATTTTTGCGCCACCAACGTGATGACGATGGAACGCATGCACGGCATTCCAGTGGGACGCATTGAGGAATTGCGTGAAGCCGGGATCGATCTGAACCGCCTCTCCAGCGCGGGCGTTGAAATTTTCTTCACCCAGGTGTTCCGCGACGGCTTCTTTCATGCCGATATGCACCCGGGCAATATTCTGGTGGCACATGACGGCCGCTATGTAGCGCTGGACTTCGGCATCGTCGGCACGCTAAACGATGTCGACAAAAACTACCTGGCACAGAATTTCCTGGCGTTCTTCCAGCGCGATTATCGTCGCGTTGCCGAAGTGCATGTGATCTCTGGCTGGGCGCCCAAAGAAACCCGTATCGACGAATTCGAAGCCGCTATTCGCACCGTCTGCGAACCGATCTTCGACAAACCGCTCAAAGACATTTCCTTCGGCAAAATTCTGCTGCGTCTGTTCCAAACGTCACGCCGGTTTAATGTGGAAGTGCAGCCGCAGCTGGTGATGCTACAGAAAACCCTGCTCAACATCGAAGGTCTAGGTCGACAACTGAATCCAGATCTGGATCTCTGGAAAACGGCCAAACCATTCCTGGAGCGCTGGATGAGCGAGCAGGTGGGCGTTCGTGGTTTCATCGATGGCATGAAGCGCGAAGGCCCCAACTGGGCCAAAATTCTGCCGCAATTACCACGCATGCTCCATGATTATCTGGCACCTAATGATGAGGCGATCAAGGCAGACAAGAAAGCCTTGCGCGAACTGAAGCACACCGTACAACGCCAACGCTACCTACTCTGGATTAGTGTTGCCGCATCCACCATTGCGCTGAGCGCCTCTGCAGCGCTGCTATATCTCAATCTTCAGCCATGACGCCGCTACTCGGGTTTATTACGCTGTATCTGCTGGCCTCGATTGGTATCGGCCTGCTGGCAGCAACCCGGGTAAAAAATGCACGTGACTTTGCCGTAGCTGGGCGCTCCTTACCGCTACCGGTTGTTACCGCCACCGTCTTTGCTACCTGGTTTGGTGCCGAGGCGGTACTGGGCGTTTCTGCCACCTTCGTCAAAGATGGTTTGCGGGGTGTGGTTGCCGACCCCTTTGGCGCCTCACTCTGTCTCATACTGGCCGGCTTTTTCTTTGCCAGCAAACTGTACCGGCTCAACCTGCTCACCATTGGTGACTACTACCGCCTGCGCTACAACCACACCGTGGAATGGCTCAGCACACTGGCCATTGTCGTTTCTTACCTGGGCTGGGTGTCGGCACAAATCAAAGCACTGGGCCTGGTGTTTTTTACCGTCACCAACGGGCTCATCCCGCAAGATAAAGGCATGATTCTGGGCGCCGCTATCGTGCTGACCTACACAGTACTGGGCGGCATGCTTTCCGTGGCTGTTCTGGACTTTGTGCAGATCACCGTGATCATGGGGGGCCTCATCTACATCGCTACCATCATTAGCGACCTGGCCGGTGGTGCCGGCAACGTGGTGGCCCATGCCAGCGCTGCTGGCAAACTGGACTTTTTTCCCTCTGGCGGCATGGATGTGTGGGTGCCTTTTGTCGGCGCCTGGATGACCATGATGCTCGGATCTATTCCGCAGCAGGATGTATTTCAGCGCATCTCGTCTGCCAAAAGCGAGCGCATCGCCATGGCCGGCTCGATTCTGGGTGGCTCGTTGTATTTCTTTTTTGCCTTCATCCCGATGTTCCTGGCATATGCGGCCACGTTGATTGATCCCGCGATGTTCAGCAGTCTGCTGGATACGGATTCCCAACTGGTGCTGCCCACGCTGATTCTGCAACACACCCCGGTTTTTGCTCAGGTCATCTTTTTTGGCGCTTTGCTCTCGGCGATTATGAGTTGCTCTTCGGCTACCCTGCTGGCGCCATCGGTCTCTTTTACTGAAAACATTCTGCGGCCGATGCTGCCGCACATCTCTGATCGTATTTTCTTATGGTTAATGCGCATCGTCATCGTAGCTTTTGCCGGCATGGTACTGGCCATGGCGCTCACCAGCAGCGCATCGATCTTCAAAATGGTTGAACACGCCTACAAGATCACCCTGGTGGTTGCGTTTGTACCGCTCGTTGCGGGCTTTTACTGGAAACGCGGCAACACTCAGGGCGCACTCTTTGCCATTTTTGGCGGATTCTTTACCTGGATTCTGTGCGAGGCCTTCTCCACGGATGATGCCATCTGGCCGCCTCAGATTCTTGGTTTAATCGCAGCAGTGCTCGGCATGATCATTGGCTCGCTATTGCCACAACGCATTGGCAAACCAACGCCAACGCCTTCGCATCACCATGCCGCAGAAGGCACTTACCATGTGCCACCCACCGGGCATGAATCCGGCCATCAGCAAACCCATGGCCGACACACCCGCTAAACAGTCACAACACTGGCACAGCTGGCTGGCTCGCGCCCGCCAGAAGCCGCTGGCTCTGGCTCTGGTGTATGCCTGCATCATCATGTACGCGAGCCTCTACTCGGCAAGCGCCTGGCAAGACCGCGGGCTGAGCCTCTTCTATTTCCTTGAAGGGCACTGGCCAAAATACTGGACCTGGCAGGACGCCTGGTTCAATGTCCTGGCTTATATGCCATTGGGCTTTCTCCTGTCGCTCTCGCCCACACACCGACCCTGGCCCTGGGCACGGATCTTCTTACCCCTACTTGCCGGCTTTCTGCTTTCGGCCAGCCTGGAAGCTTTTCAAACCTTCATCCCCGGCCGCGTTTCTTCTGGTCTTGACCTGACACTCAATACCACGGGCACTCTGCTGGGCAGCACACTCGCGCTGATCTTCGGGCCGCGACTGCTTGCGCTGGCTGGAGACGTACGCCGAAAGCTCGAGGTGCAACGCCTGAGCGCCGAAACGGGTCTGATTCTCTTGTGGCTATGGCTCTTTGCGCAGATTTCTCCGGAAACCGTGTTCTTCGGTTTAGGCGATTTGCGAGGCCTACTATCACTGCCCACCGCGCTGGCATTTTCACCGGCCCTATATAGCCAACTCGAAACCGCCGTGGTGGCCATGCAAACCCTGGTGGTGACCTTTCTGGCCCAGGCTGTTTTACAGCGCGTTGGCTTGCGTTGGTTTTCCATCTTTCTAGCCGCGGTCACCATTCTTTTATGCGGCGTGCTCATTCGCGTAGTGGCCAGCTGGTTGCTTATTGGGCAAGCCATTGGCGCGCCTGAGATTGCGCGCTGGGTTTCTATAACGCCGGGCGGCATTGATGGCCTAATGATCGGCCTTGCTCTGGCAATTCCCGCCCTGTTTTTATCCGGCAACTGGCAGCCACCGATTGCCGCCATGCTGCTCATGGCAGCCACCGTGCTCGTCAATCTGATGCCCACCAATCCCTATTCCATTTCGGCCCTCACCGTCTGGCAACAAGGACACTTCCTGAACTTCAATGGGCTAACGCGTCTTATTGCAGCCCTATGGCCCTACCTGACGCTGCTGTTTCTGGTCTGGACAGATCGCCGCCGGAACACCCCTGATGCGTCGGGTTCGGCTCTATAATTCCCGCACCACTATTTACGGATTCATTCCATGAGCTACTTTAAACACCACGTCTTTATTTGTTGCAATCAACGCACAAATGGTGACCCTTCCTGTAACGATCATGGCGCCTCGGACATGTTCGATTACGCCAAGGGGCGTGTTGCGGAATTGAAGCTCAATCAACCGGGCATGGTTCGCATCAACAAAGCCGGGTGTCTGGGACGCTGCCTCAGCGGCCCGGTGATGGTGGTTTATCCGGAAGCTATCTGGTACCAGTTTGTCGACAAAGAAGATGTTGATGAAATCATCACCTCGCATCTGGCCAAAGGCGTACCCGTTGATCGCCTGCGGATCTAACAGGACACATTATGAGCAGCGTTCGCGAAGAAAAAGTGTTGATTGATGGGCCTGTTGGCAAAATCGAGATACTGATCGACAACCCGGGCGCCCCTAGAGGCATTGCCCTGGTTGCACATCCACATCCGATTGGTGGTGGCGCTGCAACGAACAAGGTGGCACACACGCTGGCACGCACTTTTGCCAGCCTTGGTTATGCCGCCTTCCGCCCCAACTTCCGAAGCGTCGGGCAAACCGAAGGGGCTCATGACGAGGGCATTGGCGAAACAGAAGATCTGCTCAACGTACTCGAATATGCACGGGAACGCTGTGGCCACCTCCCGATTGTGCTGGCCGGATTTTCTTTTGGCGCTTACGTGCAAACACGTGTAGCCAAACGTATGGCCGAAGCGGGGCACCCCGCACAACGCCTTGTGCTGGTAGGCACCGCCTCAGGATTCGTTGAAGGTACGCGCAATTACGACACAGAATCCGTACCCAAAGACTCCATCGTTATCCATGGCGCTGCCGATGAAACTGTCCCACTGGACAATGTCTTCGCCTGGGCGGAACCACAAGACTTACCGGTGATTGTGATTCCGGCAGCAGATCATTTTTTCCATCGCCGACTTCACATCCTGCGCGAAATCATCACGCACAACTGGCGTCATTAATCACATGGCCGTTCAACTCATCTTTACCACGGCGCCCGATGTCGATGTGGCTAGCCAATTAGCGCATCAGCTCGTTGCGTCGGGTCTTGCTGCTTGCGTCAAACAACTGGCACCCTGCCAATCGACTTACCGCTGGCAGGGCCAGATTGAAATTGCGACAGAGATACCGCTCATCATCATTAGCGATGACAGCCGTTATGCAGAACTCGAAGTCTGGCTAAAAGAAGCGCATCCCTACGATTTACCGGAAATCATTGCACTACCCTGCACCAGAGGCCTTCCGGCGTATCTTAATTGGGTCAACGAATCCACCCGGGACAGTCAATGAGTATTGCCGAACGCGTCACTACCCTATTGCGTAGCGCGACCCTATGCCTTGCGCTGCTCGTCACGACTGCAGCGCAGGCTGCACCCGACAACTTCGGCGGCACATTCTTGCCACCGACACAAGCCTTCCGCCCCTCCGCCGAAGCCATTTCGGCCGATCGTATTCAGGTTCGCTTTGATGTGCAGCCCGGCTATTATCTTTATCGCGAAAAACTTGGCGTGGATGTCACTGGGCTCGTCCCTGCCGGGGTGCAACTGACCCCGGGCGAACTTCCCAAAGGGATCCAGAAAGACGACCCCAATTTCGGCCCTACCGAGATTTACCAGGAGCCGCTGAACTGGCCCATTCAGATCAACGGTGGGCAACGCCCTCTGACGTTAACGCTCTCCGTGCGCTATCAGGGTTGTGCCAGCCAGGGCATCTGTTACCCGCCTGAAATTGCACTTTTCCCTATTACCCTCCCGGCAGCAACAGAGACTGTCACAGAACCGACGCCTGCGCCAAATGTGACGCCACCCCAAGCTGCCAACGGCATCACGGAAATTGCCCGCTCGCTGGATGAAGGCATGCTGTGGCTGAACCTACTCCTGTTCTTTGGTGCCGGTGTTGGTCTGGCATTTACACCATGCATGCTGCCCATGATGCCGATTGTCGTCACCGTCATCCTTGGTCGCCATGATGATGCGCACCCGATATCGCATACCCGTGGCTTTATGCTGGCGCTGTTTTATGTGCTGGGCATGGCCATTACCTACAGTGTCGCCGGTGTTTTCGCCGGCCTGAGCGGCACTTTGGTTTCCGGCCTTCTGCAAAATCCCTGGGTGCTCGGTAGCTTTGCGCTTGTCTACGTGGTACTGGCTGGCGGCATGCTGGGCTTTTATACCTTGCAACTACCCAACGCGCTACAAGGCAAACTGGCTGAAGGCAGTCAGCGCCTGCATGGCGGCTCTCTGCCCGCCGTCTTTGGTCTAGGCGCCCTCTCTGCATTGATTGTCGGCCCCTGTGTCGCCGCCCCACTGGCTGGCGCCTTGCTTTACATCGGCCAGACCGGCAATGCCTTTCTGGGTGGTTTACTGTTATTCAGCCTGGCTCTGGGCATGGGTGTGCCACTCCTGGCGATGGGCGCTTCTGCCGGTACGCTGGTACCTAAAACCGGCCCGTGGATGGAATCGATCAAGAAAGCCTTTGGCTTCATTCTGCTCGGCACGGCCTGGTGGATTGTTTCGCCCGTATTACCCGGTTCGGTCACCCTTGGTGGCTTTGGCGTTCTGGCCGTGCTTGCCGCTGTTCTCCTGCGCGCCATCGACCGTCTTCCTCCCAGGGCGCCACTTTCTGCGCGCCTGGCAAAAGCGCTTGGCATCATCTTCCTGATGGTTGGTCTTGCCTGGATCGTCGGCGCCTTGGCGGGGGGCACACGACTCGACAAACCTCTGAGCCCCTTCACAAACAACTCGTCGGAAGCCGTGGCTCAAACCACATCGCTCCCGATGCTTGCTGTCACGACACCGGAAGCACTGGACAACGCGCTGCGAGACAGCCAGAAGCCCGTCTTTATCGACGTGTATGCCGACTGGTGCGTGAGCTGCAAGGAGTTTGAACGCGATACCCTGAGCGATCCAGCTGTTCGCCAGGCCCTGGAGGCTTTCACGCTGATCCGTGTGGATGTCACCGCCAGTGATGATGCGGCACGCAATCTGCTGAAACGCTTTGGCCTCTATGGCCCGCCGGGCATGGTTTTCTATGCGCCGGGTGGCCGCTTACTGCACGATGCAACGTTGGCCGGCTACGTGGGCCCAGATACCTTCCTGAAACAGTTGAACCATGTCAGGACGTTGGCGACCAAAGCAACGCCCTAAGGGCACAAAAGCCTAATCCCACGCGGCTCTGAGCGGGGGCGCATGTTAGAATTGCAGCCTGATTATCCATGCCACCCCCTGCCGATCCTATGTTTTCAGGAATTATTGCTGCTGTCGGACAAATACGTGATGTCGCCCCGCGTGCGAGCGGCGTGCGTCTGACCATTGATGGTGGCGCGCTGGATCTGAGCGATGTCATTCTGGGCGACTCAATCGCCTGTAACGGCGTATGCCTGACCGTGGTTGACCTGTTACCACCGAAGCAACCCACGGCTTTCGTTGTCGATGTGTCCGACGAAACGCTACGCTGTACAACGGGTCTTGCAGCCGGTGGACTGCTGAATCTCGAAAAAGCACTGCGCCTGGCAGATCGCCTGGGTGGCCATCTGGTGACTGGCCACGTGGATGGCATTGGCTCGGTGCGCCACTTTGCGCCGACAACAGCAGATACCCAGGGTGACTGGCTACTGACCATAGAAGCGCCCGACGCACTGGCACCCTTTATTGCCCGCAAGGGTTCCATTACGGTTAACGGCACCAGCCTCACCGTAAACGAAGTCAACGGCCGTCAGTTCTCAATCAATCTGATTCCGCATACCCTACAGAACACCATGCTGCATACACTCAGCGTAAATACCCCGGTGAATCTGGAAATCGATGTGATTGCCCGTTACTGCGAACGACTCCTGAGCTATACCCAATCATGACCGCTGAAGATACGTTGCCGCGCATTTCACCCACGCAGGAAATTATTGCCGAACTGCGTGCCGGCCGCATGGTAGTGCTTGTGGACGAAGAAGACCGCGAAAACGAAGGCGATCTCGTTCTGGCGGCCGACCATGTGACCCCGGAAGCCATTAACTTCATGGCCCGCTTTGGTCGTGGCCTGATTTGCCTGACGCTCACCGAACAACGTTGCCGCCAACTCGGTTTAAACCAGATGGCGCGAGACAACAAGGCGCAATTTGGCACTGCCTTTACGGTGTCTATCGAAGCAGCCGAAGGCGTGACGACCGGCATTTCGGCGCATGACCGCGCCCGCACGATTCAGGCTGCAGTTGCCACAGATGCGAAGCCTTCGGACATTGTGCAACCCGGTCACATCTTCCCGATCATGGCACGCCCGGGTGGCGTCCTTGTTCGTGCCGGACATACCGAAGCCGGTTGCGATCTGGCAACGCTGGCCGGCCTCAGCCCCGCCTCTGTGATCTGCGAGATCATGAGTGAAGACGGCTCCATGGCACGCCTACCGGAGCTGCGTGAATTTGCTGCAGAACATGGTCTGAAGATTGGCACGATTGCCGATCTGATCCATTACCGCAGCCAGCACGAAACCCTGGTGGCTCGCGCCGGTTCTCGCGAACTGACCAACCGTCACGGCACCTTTACGCTGCACACCTACGCCGACAAGACTTCCGACGAAGTGCATCTGGCGCTAGTGAAAGGCAAACCGACACCGCAAAATGAAACGCTCGTGCGCGTCCATGTACCAGTCTCTATTCTGGATTTTCTGGCGCCGGAAAGCACCGGGCATAGCATCATGCTGGATGACGCGATGGCCGCCATTGGCGCCGCCGATCAAGGTGTGCTAGTCATGCTGCATAAACCGCTGAGCGGTCAGGAGCTGCTGCAGGGCTTGACCCGCTCGCCTGACCAAACAGCGCACCGCAAATGGGATCCGTTACTGCATGGCATTGGCGCACAGATCCTGCGCGATCTTGGTGTACATAAAATGCGTCTACTCTCCAGCCCACAGCGCATTCCGGCCATGACTGGCTTCGATCTTGAAATCACTGGTTTCCAGCTGCCCGATGGCAGCCGCACCGGTCTGTAATAAACATAGGATTCGTAATGACCCGCTATCAGGAATACCCCAGTAATGAAAATGGCACAGGCCTACGCATCGGCGTTGTTGTAGCCCGTTTCAATCAGGATATTTGCGATGGCCTGCTCTCCGGTGCTATTAACGAGCTCCATTTGCTGGGTGTTGCTGCCGAAGACATTACGGTTTGCAGCGTACCGGGCGCACTGGAGATCCCCCTCGTATTACAAAGCCTGGCAGATGCCGAAGAATCGCCTTACGATGCACTGATAGCGCTGGGCGCTGTGGTGCGCGGCGAAACCTATCACTTTGAAGTGGTCAGCAACGACAGTTGCCGTGCCGTGATGGAAGTGCAACTGGCCACGGGCATCCCTATCGCCAATGGCATTCTCACCACAGAGAATGATGACCAGGCACTCGTCCGCATGCACAGCAAAGGCGCGGACTGCGCCCGTTGCGCGGTCGAAATGGCGCGTCTGCATGCCAGCATCCGCCTTGGCGACAAACCCCAACCAGCACGAGGCTGAGCATGACCCAACAAAACGCCAAACCCGCCAACGGCCCCAAACCGGCGCGTCGTCGCGCACGTGAAGCCGCAATGCAAGCACTGTATGGCTGGCAAGTCGGCGGCCAGGATCTGGCTTCTTGCGAAACTGCCCTGCACGAAGTTGAAGGCTTTAATACACTGCGCGATCTGGAGCAAAACTTTGCGATTAGTCTGCTACGCAGCTGCATTGCGCAGCACGACTCACTCCGTGAGCAGCTAACGCCATTACTCGATCGCCCCTTTGAAGAACTCTCACCGGTAGAGGCCTGCATTCTGCTGATTGGTGCCAATGAAATGGCCAACAGTCCGGAAACGCCTCTGCGCGTTGTGCTCAACGAAGCCATTGAACTGGCCAAGACCTTTGGCGGCACCGATGGACACAAATTTGTGAATGGCGTCCTTGATCGACTGGCACCAACGCTGCGTCCGCTGGAAAGCAACCGGCCTAGCCGCTGATTCATCATGGCAGGCGAGTTCGCCCTGATCGAACGCCTGCTCAGCCAGGTGCGGCCTGACCCTAACGCGCAGACCAATGGTCTCCTACTGGGGCCGGGAGATGATTGCGCATTAATTGCCCCACCCGCACCGGGTGAATCCTTTGCCATAACCACCGACATGCTGGTGGAAGGCACGCACTTTCTGCACACCGACTCCCCGGAAGATCTGGGCTGGAAAACGCTAGCAGTCAATCTATCTGACCTTGCCGCCATGGGTGCCATGCCACGTTATGTCACTCTGGCCGCTGCACTGCTCGCAGGTGACGAAAGCAGCGCATGGGTCGATCAATTTTTTAGCGGCTTTACCGCCTGCGCGCAACAACACAACGTCTCTCTGATTGGTGGCGATACCACCCGTGGCCCTCGTACATTCAGCGTTACCGCCATTGGCACCGTGAACCCCGATCAGGCAATACGACGCAGTGACGCCCAGGACCAGGATGACATCTGGATCTCGGGTACGCCCGGCATGGCCGCATTAGGGCTGGCATACAAACTCGGCACTACCGACTTGCCCGTCGTACTTGAACAGAGCACCTATAAAGCCCTGCATCGTCCGCAGCCGCGCATTGCCCTCGGCCTATCGCTAGCCGGATTGGCGCACAGCTGCCTGGATGTCTCCGATGGCCTCTTGCAGGATCTTGGTCACATCGCACAGGCGTCTGGCCTCGCCGCTACATTGCACAACGCCGCACTACCGCCAGCACCTAATCTGGTAGACCCGGCGTTATGGCAGCAATGTCTGCTCGGTGGTGGCGATGATTACGAATTGTTATTTACAGCGCCCACCAGTGCGCGCAGTAAAATCCAGACCTTATCTGCAACCCTGAAATTGCCATTGCATCGTATTGGTCAGATGCACGCCGATGGCAAAGCGGGCACAATCACCGTATTAGACATTCACCAGAAACCTGTTGATCTGAGTAATCTGCGTCACGGTTTCGATCACTTTGCCTAAGTACGCATCGTCATGACCGAGCTCAAACCATCGACTGCTACCGACACCGCTCTGAGTGAACGACCAACGCTACGATTTATGTTGGCGCACCCTTTACATCTCTTTGCATTGGGCTTCGGCAGTGGCCTCTCGCCCTATGCCCCCGGCACCTTCGGCACCCTATTTGCATGGGCCAGCTTTCGTGCACTGGATATCGCGCTGCCTGCCGATATTTTCCTACTGCTGATCTTTCTGTCTTTCGTGCTTGGGATTGTGGCGATTGAAAAAACCGGGATTGCGCTCGGCGAAATCGATCATGGTGCCATTGTCTGGGATGAGATCGTCCCATTCTGGGGCGTGCTCTGGACGCTCTCTCAAGTTATGGGAGACAACCTTCTCTGGCAAGGTATCGCCTTTGCACTCTTCCGCCTTTATGACATCAAAAAGCCCTGGCCAGCCAGCTACTATGACCGACAGGTTAAAAATGGCTACGGCGTCATGATGGACGATGTGATCGCCGCGCTTTATACCGTGCTCACGCTAGCGGTACTGCTGGTAGTTGTTTACCTGAATGCACATCAGTAACTCCCTCTCCATGCCCATCGATTCATTACTGACCGACATCGCCACAGGCCTCACACAAGGCGGCAAACGATTAGTCACCGCCGAGTCTTGTACGGGTGGCCTCATCGCGGCAGCCTTGACCTCTCGTCCAGGCAGCTCCGGTTGGTTCGATCGCGGCTGGGTTACTTATTCCAATGCGGCAAAAACCGAAGAACTCGGTGTGGATGCTGCAGTGATTACCCAGCAGGGTGCGGTTAGCGAAGCTGTCGCTGCCGCCATGGCAGTCGGCGCCTGCGCGCATAGCCTTGGCGATTATGCGATTGCCATCACCGGCATTGCCGGACCCGATGGCGGCTCAGTCGAGAAACCCGTTGGCACCGTGTGTTTTGGCTGGGCTAATCGACAGCACTGCCATACAGAAACCATGCATTTCAAGGGCGACCGCCAATCAATTCGCCAGCAAGCGACAACTCATGCGCTTGCCGGTTTTCTACTGTTTTTAAACAACCCCAATCACATTTCCTCCTGAGGGCTTTGTCATGTTTCGTTTCGGCACACCTAATTCCTCCAGCGCACTGCGCGTCATGATGCTCGGCTGCGGCGAGCTCGGTAAAGAGGTCGTCATTTCGTTACAACGATTAGGTTGCGAAGTCATTGCCGTTGATCGTTATGCTGACGCACCTGCCATGCAGGTAGCGCATCGTGCGCACGTCATCAACATGACAGATGGCGAAGCGCTGCGCGAGCTCGTGCTGCGCGAAAAACCTGATCTCGTTGTCCCGGAAATTGAAGCCATCGCTACCGACATGCTCGTAGAAATCGAACGCGATGGTCTGGCTGAAGTCATTCCTACAGCGCGCGCCACACAACTCACCATGAACCGTGAAGGCATCCGTCGTCTTGCTGCCGAAACTCTCGGATTGCCAACATCGGCTTACCAATTTGCCGACTCCCTCGAAGAAATGCAGGCAGCAATCGATGTAATTGGCTACCCGTGTTTCATCAAACCAGTCATGTCATCATCTGGCAAAGGACAATCCCTGGTGCGTAAACCAGAAGATGTAAAACCCGCCTGGGATTACGCCGCGGCCGGCGGCCGTGTTAACCAGGGTCGCGTTATCGTCGAAGGCCTGGTCGATTTTGATTACGAAATTACTCAGCTCACGGTGCGTGCCGTAGGCGCATCGGGCGCTGTTGAAACCTTCTTCTGTGATCCGATTGGTCATGTACAGGTAAAAGGTGACTACGTTGAATCGTGGCAGCCAATGCCAATGTCGCAACGTGCTATAGAACGTTCGCGCGAGATTGCCCAGGCTGTTACCGAAAACCTGGGCGGTCGCGGCATATTCGGGGTTGAGCTCTTTGTGAAAGGCGACGACGTCTGGTTCTCCGAAGTCAGCCCACGTCCTCACGATACAGGCCTGGTCACGCTGTGCACACAACGCCAATCCGAGTTCGAACTCCATGCCCGCGCCATTCTGGGCTTGCCCGTTAACACGGCTTGCAGCCAACCGGGCGCATCGGCTGTTATCTATGGTGGGCTGGAAGAAAAAGGCATCGCCTACGAAGGTGTTGCCCATGCCTTACAAGTGCCAGATAGCGATCTGCGCCTGTTCGG